>JAEWKL010000887.1 GCA_023386115.1 Pseudomonadota bacterium | reverse complement strand
ATCGAAGATCGACTGACACGTCAGGATGAGGGTGTGGGTGAGATAGAAGCGACTCTCGCAATGCTGCGGTAGCGAGACGAACAAACTCCGAGCGGAGGACGGCGCCCGCGAAACGACTCCGTTTCCGCTCCTGCTCCTCCATCGATTGCAGCCCCGGCGAACCCTGCTGAAGGCCATGGATTCCGAGATCGTCTTTCTGTTCCTCCAGCAGGGCATCGCCTCCGGCCTCGTGACCGGCTCGGTCTACGCCCTGCTGGCGCTCGCCCTGGCGATCGTGTTCCGCACGACCGATGTCGCGAACTTCGCCGAGGGCGAGTTCTACATGGCGGCGGCCTATCTGGCGTTCTTCCTGATCGCCCTCGTCGGGCTGCCGATCTGGGTCGCGGCGCCCGCGATGGTGCTGGGCATCGCCGCGGCGGCCGGCCTGTTCCAGCGGGTCGTGCTGCGCCGGGTCGCCGCGGCGCGGGGCGTCTCGGTCAACCTCGTCATCGCGACCCTCGGCCTGTCCTACGTGCTCAAGGGCTTCGTGCGCGCCACGGGCTTCGGCGACACGCCGCGCTCGTTCCCCTCCGTGGTGCCCGAGGGCTCGGTCACGCTGGGCCAGGCTTCCTTGAGCTACCTCGACCTCGCGATCCTCGGCGCGGCGCTCGTGGTGATGGCGGCCTTTTTCGCGATCTTCAACCTGACCCGCACCGGGCGGGCGATGCGCGCCGTCGGCATGAACCGCCGCGCCGCCCAGCTCGTCGGCATCCATCTCGGCCGCACCGAGCGGCTGGTCTGGATCTTCGCCGGCGGCATCTCGGCGATCGCCGCGATCCTGATCGCGCCCAAGCTCCTGATGACCGCCGAGATGGGGGGCGTCGTCACCCTCGCCTTCGCGGCGGCGATCGTCGGCGGCTTCGCCAGCCTGCCGGGGGCGGTGGTCGGCGGCTTCATCATCGGCATCGCCGAGAACCTCGTCGGCCTGTTCGTTTCCACCCGGGCGATCACCGTCGCCCCGTTCGTCATCATCATGCTGGTCCTGATCTTCAAGCCGCAGGGCCTGTTCGGCGGCCGGCTCCGCGTGAGGAAGGTATGAGCGCGCGCACCCTCATCGCCGTCGCGATCCTGCTGATCGGGCTCAGCCTCGCGCTGCCGGCGCTCGCCACGGGCTACGTCGTCTATATCGGCAACCTGCTCCTGGTCTTCGTGGTCCTGTCGCTCGGCCTGCACATCGTGATCGGCGAGGCCGGCCAGTTCTCCCTCGCGCATGCGGCCTTCTACGGCATCGGGATCTACACGGCGGCGTTGAGCGCGAAGGTACTCGGCCTGCCGTTCTGGCTCGCGCTGCCGGCCGGCGGCCTGCTCGCCGCCCTGTGCGGGCTCGCGATCGGGATCCTGTCGCTGCGCATGCGCGACATCTACCTGGCTCTGTCGACCTTCGCCTTCGGCGAGGCGATGCAGTGGGTCTTCCTCAACTGGACCCCAGTGACGGGCGGACCGAACGGGCTCGCCATCCCGCCGGCGGAGGTGTTCGGCCACCCGATCCTCACCGACAAGGCCGCCTTCCCGCTCGTCGCCGGGGTGACTTTGGTGATCGTGGCGCTCGTCGCCGGCTTGCACGCCTCGGGCCTCGGCCGCGCCTTCCGGGCGGTGCGGGAATCCGAGGTGGCGGCCGCGGCGGTCGGCATCGACGTGCGGCGCACCAAGCTCCTGGCCTTCACCCTCTCGGCCTTCCTGGCCGGGGCGGCGGGCGGCCTGTTCACCACCTTCTCGACCTTCATCCACCCCGACAGCCTCGGCTTCCAGACCACGATCCTGGTCCTGACGATGATCGTGGTCGGGGGCGTCGGCTCGGTCACCGGGGCGCTCGGCGGCGCGGTCGTGTTCGGGCTGGTCTCGGAGCTGCTGCGGCAGGTGCCGTCCTACCAGGAGATGATCTACGGCGGCATCCTGATCCTCGTGATGATGTACGCGCCGCGCGGCGTCTTCACCCTCGTCGGCCGGCGGTGAGCACCACGATGGACGATCTCCTCACCCTCGACGCCGTCACGATGCGCTTCGGCGGCCTCACGGCGGTGAACGGCCTGTCGATGAGCGTGAAGCGCGGCACGATCCACGCCCTGATCGGCCCGAACGGCGCCGGCAAGTCGACCGTGTTCAACTGCGTGTCGCGGATCTACCGGCCGACGGAAGGGCGCATCCGCTTCGACGGGCGCGACGTCACCGGGCTGCCCGCCCACGCCATGGCCGGGCTCGGCATCGCCCGCACCTTCCAGAACCTCGAACTCTTCAACGAGCTGACCGTGCTCGAGAACGTGATGCTCGGCGCCTATTCGCGCCACGAGACCCGCCTGATCGACCGCCTCCGGCCGCGCTCGCCCAAGACCCGGGCCTGGGCGGAGGAGATCCTCGAGGGCACCGGCCTGAAGGATTGTCGCGGGACGAAGGCGAACGGCCTCGATTTCGGGCGCCAGAAGCTGCTGGAGGTGGCCCGCGCCCTAGCGCTCTCGCCGACGCTGCTGCTCCTCGACGAGCCGGCCGCGGGCCTGCGCTCGCGCGAGATCGAGCGCCTCGACGCGATCCTGACCGGCCTGAACCGCGAGCGCGGCATCACCGTCCTGCTGGTGGAGCACGTGATGCAGCTCGTCATGTCGATCTCCGACCGGATCACCGTCCTGAGCTTCGGCGAGAAGATCGCCGAGGGCACGCCGGAGGCGGTGCGCGGCGATCCCCGGGTGATCGAGGCCTATCTCGGCACCAGGCAGCCGGGCGAGACCGCCCATGGGGCGGCGGGGCATGGGGAGGCGGGGCATGGGGAGGCGGCGCATGGCTGATCTCCTCGAACTCGACGCCGTCTCCGCCGGCTACGGCCGCATCGAGGCCCTGTCGGGGGTGAGCCTGCGGGTGCCCGAGGGCGGGGTCGTCGCGCTGCTCGGCGCCAACGGAGCCGGCAAGACCACGACGCTCAACGTCATCTCCGGCATCGTCGCGCCGACGCGCGGCGAGGTCCGCCTCAATGGCCGCTCCTTGCGCGGCCTCGGCTCGGACGCGATCGTCGCCGCCGGGATCTCGCAGGTGCCGGAGGGGCGCGAGATCTTCCGCGACATGAGCGTCCACGAGAACCTCGTCATCGGCGCGCATGGCCGGCGCGACAAGGCCGGCATCGCCCGCGACATCGAGGTGATGACCGGCTACTTCCCGATCCTCGCCACGCGCTTCCGGCAGATGGCCGGCACCATGTCGGGCGGCGAGCAGCAGATGCTGCTGATCGCCCGCGCCCTGATGGCCCGCCCGAAGCTCCTCCTCCTCGACGAGCCGTCGCTCGGCCTGTCGCCGCTCCTGGTGCAGCAGATCTTCGACATCATCGTGCGGCTGCACCGCGACGAGAAACTCACCCTGCTGATCGTCGAGCAGAACGCCGCCGTGGCGCTCGCCGTCTCGGACTACGCCTACATCCTGGAGAACGGCGAGGTGGCGGCGGAAGGCCCCTCGGCCGCCCTCGCCGCCGACGACAGCCTGCGCGCCGCCTATCTGGGCGGCTGACCGGCAGGCGCCCCGACCCCGGAGACCCACCATGAGCGACAAACCCTACGCCCTCGTCACCGGGGCCGGCAGCGGCATCGGGCGCGCCATCGCGGAGCGCCTGGCCGAGGACGGCTTTCACGTCGTGGTGGCCGACCTCGATGCCGCCCGCGCCGAGGCGGTGGCGGGTGCGCTGCGGGCACAGGACCGCTCGGCCGAGGCGCGGCTCCTCGACGTCACCGACGAGGCGGCGGTGACGGCGCTGATCGCCGACCTGCCCCCGCTGCGGGCGCTCGTCAACAATGCCGGGTTCTTCCGCGACAAGCCACTCGCGGCCACCGGCGCCGAGGATTTCCGCCGCGCCTACGAGGTCAACACGATCGCGCCGTTCCTGCTCGCGAAGGCCGCGCTCGCCCGGATGGAATCCGGCGCCCGGATCGTCACCATCGCCTCGCGGGCCTATCTCGGGGCGCTGAACCAGGCCGACTACGTCGCCTCGAAGGGGGCCGTGGTCAGCCTGACGCGGGCGCTCGCCATGGAGGTGATCCGGCGCGGCATCCTGGTCAACGCGGTGGCGCCCGGCCTCATCGACACGCCGCTCCTGCAGCAGATGACGCCGGAACGGATCGCCGCCCAGCTCGCCCTGCAACCGACCGGACGGGCCGGCCGGCCCGAGGATGTCGCCAACGCCGTGTCCTTCCTGGTCTCGCCCCGCACCGATTTCATCACCGGCCAGGTCCTGTTCGTCGACGGCGGCAAGTCGCTCGGCGGCACCGCCGTCTGATCCGCTCCGGGAGCCGTCTCATGACCGAACCTTTCGTCGCCCTCGTCACCGGTGCCGGCTCGGGGATCGGCCGCGCCACCACCCTGCGCTTCGTGCGCGCCGGGGCCCGCGTCCTCGCCCTCGACCTCAACGAGGCCGGCCTCGCCGAGACCCGGCGCCTCGCCGGCGATCCCGAGGCGGTGGCGCTCCTCGTCAAGGACGTGACCGCCGACGACGCGCCGGCCGCCGCCATGGCCGAGGCGCTGCGGGCCTTCGGGCGCCTCGACTGGCTGGTGAACAATGCCGGCATCGGCAACGCCAAGGCGGCGGACCAGACCAGCGACGCGGAATGGGACCGCTACGTCGACATCAACCTGCGCGCGCTGTTCCGCTTCTCGCGCGAGGCCCTGCCGCACCTGGCGCCGGGCCGGGGGGTGATCGTCAACCTCGCCTCGGTGTTCGGGCTGTTCGGCCATCCGCGGGTCGCGCCCTACGCGGCCACCAAGGCGGCGGTCGTCGGGCTGACCCACCAGATGGCGGCCGATTACGGCCCGAAGGGAATCCGCGTGAACGCGGTCGCCCCCGGGGTGATCGAGACCGCGCTCACCCGCGAGCGCATCGACACGGATGCGCGCTTCCAGGCGCTCAACATCGACCCGATCCCCTTCCCGCGCCTCGGACGACCGGAGGACGTCGCGAACGCGATCCACTTCCTGTGCTCGGAGGAGGCGGCCTACATCAACGGCCACGTGCTGACGATCGACGGCGGCTGGAGCGTCACCAACTACTCGCGCCGGGGCGACGCGCTGTGAGCGGGCCGACGACCTTCGGCCTCGAGACTGACGTGATCTGCGTCGGCGCCGGCGCCGGCGGCATGAGCGCCGCGCTCACCGCCTCGATCGAGGGGCTCGCGGCGATCATCGTCGAGAAGACCGACCGGGTCGGCGGCTCCACCGCCGTCTCGGGCGGGGCGGTCTGGATCCCGAACACCGACCGCGCCACGGCGGCCGGCCATCCCGACACGCTCGAGCGGGCGAAGCTCTACCTCGACCGCCTCGTCGGCAACTGGTCGAGCGACGCGATGAAGCTCGCCTATCTCGAGGCCGGGCCGCGGATGCTCGACTACCTCGAGCGCCACACCGCCTTGCGGCTCGCGGCGCGGGCTTACTCGCCCGACTACTATCCCGACACCGAGGGCGCCTCGCTCGGCGGTCGCTCGATGGATCCGCTCGCCTTCGACGGACGGCAGCTCGGGCCGCATTTCGCGAATCTCCGCGACCCGCTGCCCGAGTTCACGGTGCTCGGCGGCATGATGGTGACGATGACGGATGTCTACCATCTCCTCGGCGCGACCCGCTCGCTGGCCTCGTGGAAGCACGGGATGAGGCTCGTCGCCCGCTACGCCGCCGACCGGCTGCGCCACCACCGCGGCACCCGCCTCGTCCTCGGCAACGCGCTGGCGGCGCGGCTCTACAAGAGCGTCCTCGATCGCCAAATTCCGGTCTGGCTCGACTGCCCGGCCCGGCGCCTCCTCGTCGAGGACGGGTGCGTCGTCGGCCTCATGGTCATGCACGAGGGACGCGAGGTCGCGATCCGCGCCCGGCGCGGCGTCGTGCTCGCCACCGGCGGCTTCCCGCACGATCCGGAGCGCCGCGACGCCCTTCTGCCCCACCCGACCGGCTCCTGGTCGATGGCGCCCGCCGGCAATACCGGCGACGGATTGCGGCTCGGGGAGGCGGCCGGGGCGGTCGTGCGGGGCGAGAACGCCGCCAACGTCTTCCACGCGCCGATCTCGATCCTCACGAAGCCCGACGGCACGGTGGTCCGCTATCCCCATCTCGTCTGGGAGCGGGCGAAGCCGGGACTCCTGGCGGTCAACGGCGCGGCCCGGCGCTTCGTCAACGAGTCGACCTCCTACCACGAGTTCGGCCTCGCGATGCACGAGAGCCACCGGAGCGTGCCGAGCATCCCGGCCTTCCTGATCTGCGACGCGGCCTTCCTCCGGCGCTGGGGCCTCGGCCTCGCGCTCCCCGGCGGGCGGCCATTCCGCAAGCTCGTGAAGGCCGGCTACCTCGCCGAGGCCCGCAGCCTCGACGACCTCGCGCGCCAGCTCGGCCTCGACGGCGGCGTGCTGGCCGAGACCGTCGCGTCGTTCAACCGCGGCGCGCGGGAGGGACGCGACCCGGTCTTCGGCAAGGGCGGCGACGCTTATAACCGCTATCTCGGCGATCCGACGATCAAGGACGGGAATCCCTGCCTCGGCACGGTCGAGACTGCGCCGTTCTACGCCGTGCGGGTCTATCCCGGCGATATCGGCACGGCCGGCGGGATCGTGACCGACGAGAACGCCCGCGTCCTCGATCGCGACGGCGCGCCGATCCCCGGCCTCTACGCCGTCGGCAACGACATGAACTCCGTCATGGGCGGTACCTATCCGGGGCCCGGCATCACGCTGGGGCCGGCCCTCACCTTCGGCTGGCTCGCCGGGCTGCACCTCGCGGGTCGGCATCCCGACCGATCGCCGTGAGGGCAGCCCCGTCCGGCGTGGCGCCGCGCATGGACCCGGGGCGGCCCATGCCGGGAGCGGCCGGTTCGAGGCGGGACCCGCGGCAGCGGCGCGCGCACGGATGGCGCTGCGGAACTGGGCGCCCGCGGCGTCACAGCATGCCGGCGAAGCGCCTCATCTCCGCCTTCGTTGAAAACGACTGCCGGTATTAGGCTTGGATACGCTACGTCCAGTCGACTTTCTTGACGGCGGAGGTCAGATCCTGGCGACGACAATGATGCCGCGCAACGCCATTCACGTAATCGATGACGCGAAAGGCGCGAATGGTCTTCTTTGGAAATCTTCCTCGCTGGACAGACAGAATTGATAGGAGAGGAGCGCCCTCGATCTCGTCCTCAGGTCTCGCTCCTCCGCAATCGAACGCACTGTAGCCGGCCGGACCAATCTCAGGACATCTCCGCCGATCACCAGGGCCAGATGCTTGCCCAGCGTGATGAAGGCGACGCCGACACGGTTTGCGTCAAGACCCGCCGGCGGGCACGAGAGGAGTTTGCGTATCACGAGGCCGGTCGGCACCGCGCGATGACGCGACCGCCTCGGTCGGATCGGATCGATCCGATCGCCGAGGGCCAGACGATCTGCGGGAGGCCGGGATTCATGCCGGTCTCGACGCAAGGGCGGGCCAGAGTGCCGAGCCTTGGGCGGAGACTGCCGCCTGCACGCCGGCACCGCCTCTGGAAATGATGCGCGCCGGCGAAGGGGGCTCGCTCCGGTCGCCGGGGCGGCATTCAGCAGGAGGCCGAGCGCGGTTTCGAGCCGTGACGGCGTGGAGATCATCCCCATCTCGGCTGGGCCGGCACCGGGATACGCCGCGATGGGGGGAGAGGAGCGCCTGATTGACATCGACCTTGTCCACCGCGAGCGTCGCCGACGCCGCCATGGCAGCCTGGTCGACCAGCGCGGAGGGCGTGGCTTGACCACCCCCCTCCCCTCCTGCCGACACCCAGCCGATCTCCGCCGTCATACCGCCTATGGACAGCGACATGGGGAGCCGGCGAGATAGTGCCGCGCCCCCTCCCCTGCCCGGCGCAGCCCTGCTGACCGCGACGAGCGGCTCATACGAGGACCGGCTCGCGAGGACCGGCTCGCGAGGACCGGCTCGCATCCTGCTCAGCGCTCCGCCCGAGCCGGTCCTAACCGCACGAGCCGTCTCCGTCCTGGATTTCGACCTCGCGATCAGCCGCGCAGCGTTGGGCGACGTCGATCCCAGATCAGGCCGGCGCCGTCCGCCGGCGGACATGGTTGTCCTCTGCCGGCGGCTCTGATGTCGGCGCGGCATCGGTGCCGTGGCGTCGACCGGGATCGTGCCGGTCGGCGACGGGCGTGAGCACCCGGACGCGTCGGGTGCTGTCCTCGAACAAGGCCCCAATCGCGCTTCACCCGGTTGGTGGTGACCGCTCGGCGCATGAGCCTGGACAGGGCTTCTGCCATGCCGGTCATCCGCAACCCGGAACGGCCCGTCGCACGCACCGGACGCGTCTGCATCGCACCGACGGCCTCCGGTCTGGGCGGTGTGCAAGCCCCCTTCGCCACGCTCAACCAGGCTGTTCGTCCGGAGCTCGATCAGCCCGCGGTCAACCGGCGCGGGATCGTCACCACCAGCCCCATCCCGGGAAGGACCGGCGGGAGCCCCTCGCATGACGGCAGCACCTCGCGCAGCCTCCCAGACGGGACGCGAGGACCACGTGGCTTACATTCACACGGCATTAGCCATGTCGGGCCCGGATTACCGCCACACTCGGGGAGCCGGCCCATGATCCCCAGCCCTCGGCGTCACGCTGAACCAGCTCGCCCTATGGCGCTTGCAGCGGGCACGATCTCGAGAGCGCCCGGGCCGATCAGGCCGGCTTCTCCTGGAAGCGAGACAGACGCGCCCCTGAGTGCGGCCTGAAGCCGAGCTTGCCGCAAATCCCCTCGCCGGCTCCCGTTCATCGATGAGACTTTCGCCGACGCTGTGACCGGCTCGGCGTCGGAAGCGCGCCCCGTGGTTTTGCGCTCCGACTCGGCTGGAGCTGCGCGAGGACTCACGACCCGGAGTGCCGTGTCCGTCCGGTGCCAGGTCGGCGTAAGGGAATCCCAAGGTCGCCCGTGAAGCTCGTTCGTGGCGTTTTTCGGGGCTCCGTCGCTTCCCCGCGCGCAACTGATGACCTCGGCCGTCAGCGAGGTTCGGGCCGCCGGTATGCCGAGCCTGTCGGCCTGGATGTGCCAGGGTGCTCCCACCATCGCGGCCGGCTTTCCACGGTATCAACTGCGGCTGGGGCTCGAGAGGCAGCGCGTGTTAGCCGCGGCTAACGCCGAACCGTAGCTCAACCGATACCCGCGCATCACGATCGGGGGCCGCGCGGAAACGTCCGTATCCTGTCATTGCGCCGTATCGAGAGTGCCCGACAGAACAGCCCACTGTGGCAGAGGGTGATGAGGTTGACCTCCAGGGCGGCGAGGATCGGTCAGGTGCCGGTGCGGCCCTCGTCGCGAACGTCGAACCGGCAGGCGCGATCGGGCCAGGTGCGGCTTGCGCGCGATCCCTCGGCAATTCGCGTGACGGAAGCTCCCATCCGGCTCTCTGAATACCAGCAAGGCCGTCTTGGGTATCAGCCGCGAGTCCCGCTCAGCCGGCGAACGCAGCGAGCGGCACGGGTTAGCCGCGGCTAACGCCGACTCGGTTCCCAAAAGAATCCCTTGAATCACAGGCAATATACCACTTGATAAACATTCAGAATCGTTCGTACCCTGCCATCCGCGCAGTTTCACCGATTCTGACGCGAAAAGCGATTCTGGCGGCAGGCGACGAGATGAGTGCGGAGAAGGCGAGACCAGCGACCAAGACCAGCGCCAGCCCCCCTTCCGGGCTGAAGGAGCTGGTACAGCGTCATGGGGCCGAGCTCTCGTCCCAGCTCCAGGCGCATCACCGCAACATCTTCCCACCGGAAGCTGAAAAATCCATTCGACCCTTCAGCCCGACCGAGACGGCGCGGCTTCTCGGAATCCACGAATCGTATCTGCGCCAGGTGGCCACCGAGGAGAACGGCATCGCGCCGGCGGTGAAGAACGGCCGCCGCAGCTACTCCGTCGAGGATATCCACGAGCTCCGCAAGCGGCTCGATCAGGGCACGCGCGGGAACCGTCGGTATCTGCCGCATCGTGGGACCAACGAGCACCTGCAGGTCATCACGGTGATGAACTTCAAGGGCGGCTCGGGGAAGACCACGACCGCCGCGCATCTGGCGCAGCACCTGGCGCTGCACGGCTACAGGGTCCTGGCCATCGACCTCGACCCGCAGGCCAGCCTCTCGGCTTTGTTCGGGCATCAGCCGGAGACGCATGTCGGACCGAACGAGACCCTGTACGGCGCGATCCGCTACGACGACGAGCGCCGCCCGATCGCCGAGATCGTCCGGGGAACCTACATCCCGGGGCTGCATCTCATTCCGGCCAACCTCGAACTGATGGAGTTCGAGCACGACACCCCGAAGGCGCTGCTCCAGCGCCAGACCGGCGACACCCTGTTCTTCGCGCGGATCGGGCAGGCCATCGGGCAGGCCCAGAATCTCTACGACGTCGTCGTCATCGATTGCCCGCCGCAGCTCGGCTACCTGACGCTCTCGGCGCTCACGGCCGCGACCGCGGTCCTCATCACGGTCCATCCGCAGATGCTGGACGTGATGTCGATGAGCCAGTTCCTCCAGATGACCGGCGACCTGCTCGACGAGGTGTCGCGGCACGGTGCCTCGACCTCCTACGACTGGATGAAGTACCTGATCACCCGGTTTGAGCCGGGGGACGGTCCGCAGAACCAGATGGTCGCGTTCCTGCGCTCCATCTTCGGCGAGCACGTGCTGATCCATCCGATGCTGAAGAGCACGGCCATCTCGGATGCCGGCCTGACCAACCAGACCATCTTCGAGGTCGAGCGACAGCAATTCACGCGCTCGACCTACGACAGAGCGGTGGAAGCGGTGACCAACGTGAACAACGAGATCGAAGCCCAGATCAAGAAGGCCTGGGGGAGGGCGGTTTGAGCAGAAAGGCGCTGTTCAGCACCATCGGCAAGCGCGACCCGCAGGCCACCGAGGCTCAAGCCCCGGTGGTCAATCGCATGCGGGCGCGGCCCATTCTCGGCTCGCCCGACCTCATCGCCGACGGCACGGCGAAGCCGGTGGGCGCCATCGGCCAGTCGCTCGGCGAGGTCAGCGAGCGCGCGAAGCGCGCCGAGGAGATCGAGCGGAAGCTCACCGAGGGCCAGGTCATCGTCGAGATCGACACCGCCCTGGTGGATCCATCCTTCGTCGCGGACCGGATGCCGCTCTCGGAGCCGGCGCTGGCGAGCCTGACCGAGAAGATCCGGGAGCACGGCCAGCTGAACCCGATCCTGGTCCGGCCCCACCCGGAGGCCTTGGGGCGGTATCAGGTCGCCTTCGGCCACCGCCGGCTGCAAGCGGCCAAGGCGTTGGGCGTGCCGGTGCGAGCCGTGGTCCGCGACCTCTCGGACGAGCAGCTCGTCGTCGCGCAGGGTCAGGAGAACCATGAGCGCGAGGACCTCTCCTATATCGAGAAGGCCTTGTTCGCGCACCGCCTCGAGCAGCGCGGGTTCAGCCGGGCGACGATCATGGCGGCCATGTCGATCTACAAGAGCGACCTCTCGAACATGCTCTCGGTCGCGACCAAGATGCCCGAGGACGTCGTCACCGCCATCGGTCCGGCGCCCGGCATCGGCCGGCGCGCCTGGCTCGAACTGGTGGGCCTGATGGCGGAGGAGGGGAGGGCGGCCGCCGTCCGCAAGTCGATCGCGGACCCCGCCTTCGCCGCGCTCGAGAGCGAAGGCCGGTTCAAGCACGTGATCGCCGCGGCAAAGCCGCAGCCGATCAAGGCCAAGTCCGAGAGCTGGTCCACGACGGACGGCGAAACCTTGGCCAAGGTCACCCAGGATGAGGATCGCGTCTCGTTGACGATCGACCGGCGCAAGGCGCCGGACTTCGCCGAGTTCGTGCTGACCCGCCTGCGCGACCTGTATGCGGAATTCAAGGCTGGCGCGTAAGCGCCCGCCCTGATGGCGTGGAGTACCCCGTAACCCTCTAACCCGGAGCAACCCAGGCAAAAGAAAAAGGCCCCCAGAACGTTCGTCCCGGAAGCCCTTCTCTCTGTTGGCGCTTTGAGAATCGCACTTCCGCACATGGCCGTCAAGAGTCGGACGCCGTTTTGGCGAGCGGATTTCCTTTGCCTGCTGACAGGCAAGGACCATGGCATTCTCGACGACGCCCCTCGGGCGGCGGTGGATGACGCTCGGCCGGAAAGCGGCTTGGGCGAAGGCTCCCGCTTGCCCGCCGCCTAGAGCGGATCACGACGCGACGCAGGCCGGAGCCGGCGCGGCACGCCTCGACGGATGGCCCGGTCCCGGGCACCCGACGGTGGCCGCGTTGCGCCCCGTCGCGATCGCTCGTCCATCGCCGGTCGGTACCGACCCTGACGATCCGATCGCCGCGTCGGGCGACGGTCCGCGGCCGGCGACGCGGTGCCCCCGCGGTCCCATCCCGGAGATGGGCCGATGATCACTCATGCCACGTCGGAACTCCTCCGCGACCGGCTGCTGCTGACGATCGGCAGGATCCAGGGTGCGGACTGGAATCGGCAGCTCGACGCGCTCAATGCGCAGGTGATCCAGGCCCATGGGGCCGGCGCACTCCTCGACGCGCATGCCGGCGCGGTGTTCCAGGCGGTCCAGGACCGCCGGGATCGGATGTCGGCCTCCGCAGCCCTGCACCGATCGAAGGAGAGGGCCGGGGGAGCGGGAAGGACCATCACGCCGCTCGGCGCCTTCGCGTTCGACCGGCTCGCGGCGCTGGCGCCGGCCGAGCCCGCGATCGATCCGAGTCGCGCGGGGAGGGCCGCGGCGACCGAGCCGCCGTCCGCCCCGCGAAAGGTCCGCCCGCGGGCGACGCATGAGGAGCGCGCCGAACGGCAGGCGGCGATCCGGCGGCGCTACTATACCGGCCACCGGCTGCCTTGGCCGGCGACGATCAAGCAGGACTTCCATCCCGCCGAACTCAGCGCGATCGGCGTGATCTTTCGCGAAATCCGCGAGCGCGACACCTGCGAACTCGCCCTCGGCACGATTGCGGCGCGCGCGAAATGCTGCCGGCGAACGGTCCAGACCGCGATCCGATGGGCGGCCCATCGCGGCTATCTGGCGATCGAGGAGCGGGTGAAGGGCACGCACGTCATCCGCATCGCCAGTGCGGCCATTCGCCAATGGGTGTCCCGGATCCGGTCTCCCGAAGCTGGAAAATCGAAAGATAAAGAAGATCTTAACGTCCCTGACAAGGTGGCAACCGGTTCCCGGTCTTCACACTCCTCCACACCGGGCGGACCGGCCGGTGCCATGGCGCAGCCGCCGCACCGGGCGGCGTCGCGGCCGAGCGAGGTCGGCGCCGCCCCGGATTCCGGCGGCCGTGCGGGGGAGGGGGGTGGTCCACCCACTCGACTCGAGGAGATGATCGCCTCATGGCGCCGCTCCATCTTGCCGAGGCGAGCGGAGACGTCCGGCAAGGATGATCCGACCCGTTTCGGGCCGTTTCCGGTCCTGCGGCCGGGCTGATCCATCGCCGTCGGCGGCACTGACGTCCGAATCCGGCGCTGTCCTTGCGAGCGCAGGCCGATGGAACTCGCCTTCTCTCGGGCGGGGCTGGTTCGGCTGTCGCGATGCCGGCGCCCGGATCGGGCTCGGCAATCGGCCGGGTGGATCCCAAGCCGGCGACGCCTGACGGGGTCATCACGCGAGCGGGCGCAGCGTCATTCGCGCGATGGTCCGAGGTCGCCGGGCGAGCACCCGGTCAGCCTTCGGTCGTGTCGCCCATCAGCCCCGCCCGTTGCGCAATGGCCGCCATCGCCGGGTCGACGAACTGTGCAGGAAAGCCGGCCGGAAGCGCCTGGACGACGGCGGCGGCCTTCTGCGGCGCGGTTCCTGCCAGATCCTCGAGGATCGCGCGCACCAGGGGGCGTCCATTTCGTCGCAAGATGCTCAAGCCATGGTCCCCGCTCACGTCATGCTGGCCGGAAGGGCGGCCCACGGGATCGAGTGGAGGTTGCGCCGGGGCGGTCCATTCCTTCCGGCAGTCATCGACCTACCCTCGCCTCGGGTCGCGCGACGCGCCGGGCAGCGCCCGTTCGAGCAGGCCCGGCCCGAACAGGCCGCGAAATCCAAGATGCGGCATGTGCGCGTAGCCGATATGGCAGCGGCACTGCGCGAGCGGGCAGGGCCGCGGTGTCAGGACGTCGTCGAAATCCGGGTCGTAGAGGTTGCCGATCCGGGTCTTCACGGTGTGGCAGCGGCGAACCTCGCCGTCGCCGTCGACGCTGACCACGCTCTCACCCGTCGCGCAGGCCCGCCCGCGGCTGCGGATCCCGGTCCGGTTGACGTCGAACAGCGGATCGATCGACCGGATGAGCGCGAGGTCGTCGGGCCGGTCGTAGTTCGGGCCCTCGTCGCGGTAGGCGTTGACCCACAGATAGACCTCCGGGCGCAGCCTCTCGCGTAAGGTAGCGAGGGCCGGCAGGTGCTCGCGCTTGCCCACCATCCCGACGCTGTAGCCGATGCCGCGCGCGTCGAGCGCGTCGCAGCGGCCGAGGAAGCGGTCGAGCGAGGTTTCGCCTGGGTGATAGGTGCACCAGAACGCGATGCGCGCGGGATCGCAGGCGTCGAGCCAGCCGGTCGGCCAGGACAGGTTCGTCTGCGCGGCGACGCGCCGGACATGCGGCATCCGGCTCAAGCGCGTCATCGCGGCCCGGTAGGCCGGGCGGATCAGGGCCTCGCCCCAGGGCGTGAACAGGATGCCGAGGCTGCGCCGGGTCTGCGCCTCCGCCCAGTCGACGAAGCGGGCGAGCTGCCCGGCATCCCGCGCCAAGGTCTCGCGGCTGTCGCGCCTCTTGGCGAAGGGGCAGTACGGACAGGCGTAGTTGCAGCTCGCGAGCGGCCCCCGGTAGAGGATGTCGAGAGGGGCGGTCACCGGCGTCACCGCAGCGCGTAGGCGCGCATCCGCTCGCGCACGCCCCCCGCCTGGAGCCAGGGGCCGATCGCGTCGGAGCGCTCCAGGCCGGCCTCGGTCAGGGCGAGGCGATCCCCGTCGAGGGCGGCGAGCCCTGCCGTCACGAGGCCGGAGAGTTGGCCGGCGAGCTCCGGCAGGTCGTCGAGGACCGACGTGCCGAAGCGGTCGGCATAGGCCCGGGCGGAGAGGCCGGCACACTGGAGCAGGTGCATCAGCACGAAGCGGCGGCGCCGGTCCTCGTCGTCGAGCCAGGCGCCGTACTCGGCCCGGCCGTGCCGCCCGGCGTCGCGGGCGACGTAGTCGGCGACGATCTCGGCGACGCCGCGCTGCCCCACCGCGTAAGGCGTCGAGTAGTGCAGGGCGGCGGTGTAGGAGCGCGCGCCGGCCCCCAGCCCCACCATCCCGTCGCGGGCGCAGTCATAGGCCGGCCCCCGGGCGGCCTCCGGGCCGCGCCGGAACATCCGCATCGAGACCTGCTCGTAGCCGGCGGCGCGGAGCCGGTCGCGGGCCGCGCGGTAGATCGCCAGGCGGCGCGCGTCCCAGGATCGATCATCGTCGCGG
>JAEWKL010000852.1 GCA_023386115.1 Pseudomonadota bacterium | reverse complement strand
GGCGATCTCGGCCTCTTCCGTCATGCCGGCGGGACGCAGCTCGCCGACGCCCCGCAGGACCCCGTCCGTGAAGGCCCCGAAGATCAGGCCCTCGGCGGCAACGGCGTGCGACGCGTAGGCCGCGGCCCGGGCCTCGCTCACCGTGCCCATGAAGCGGTCGAAGCGCGAATCCGGGTCGAGGCTTTGAAACAGCGACACGACCGCGTCGCGGTCGCTCGACCAGAGGCGCCGGACTTGAATTCCGGCAGGATCTTGGGTCCCGGCAGGACCTTGGATCCCGGCAGGAAGCCGAATCGGGGTGCCGGCGGGCATTGGGGTATCTGGCATTCTCGAGGTGCACTCCGGACAGGGGCCAGCACGATCTCGAGCGTTTCCTCATCCCGGCCATCGACCGGGATTGTGCAATGCAGCAGATGGGCGCGCCGTTCCGGGGCCGCACGGCAAGACGGCCGTGCTGCCGGCGCATGCGTCCGCCATGATCTCACCGCATTGCCAAGACCTGTGCGCATTGCACGGACCGCGCTCGCGCGATAAGCCCCGCCGGTGATCCAAAGCCCCGCTTCCACCGCCCGCGGCCCGGTCGCCGCCCGCTACGACGCCCTGGTCGATTCGGGGGCGATCGAGCGCGATTCCGCCCAGACGGATCTCGTCGCCCGCCTCGACGAGGTGATCCGCGACCTCGCGGAGGTGCCGCCGCCGTCGAGCCCCGGCGTCCTCGGCCGGCTGTTCGGCCGCAAGCCGGAACCGGTCGCCGCTCCGCTCGGCCTCTACGTCTGGGGCCTGGTCGGCCGCGGCAAGACCATGCTGATGGACCTCTTCCACGAGGCCGCGCCGGCTCCGAAGCGCCGGGTCCATTTCCACGCCTTCATGGGCGACGTGCACGAGCGCATCCACCGCCATCGCCAGGCGCTGAAGCAGGGCACCGCCAGGGGCGACGACCCGATCCCGCCGGTGGCCGAGGCGCTCGCGGCCCAGGCGCGCCTGCTCTGCTTCGACGAGTTCACCGTCACCGACATCGCCGACGCGATGATCCTCGGGCGCCTGTTCACCGCCCTGTTCGCCCGCGGCGTGGTGATGGTGGCGACCTCGAACGTCGAGCCCGACCGGCTCTACGAGGGCGGCTTGAACCGCGCCCTGTTCCTGCCCTTCATCGAGCAGCTGAAGGAGCGGGTCGCGGTGGTGCGGCTCGATTCGCGCACCGATTTCCGTCTCGAAAAGCTCGGCGGCAGCCCGGTCTACCACGTGCCGGCGGACGAGGCGGCGGACGCCGCGCTCACCAACGCGTTCCGGGCCCTGTCCGGCGAGCCGAAAGGCCGGCCGACGGTGATCCAGGTCAAGGGCCACGAGGTGGCGATCCCCGAGGCCGCCGGCGGCGTCGCCCGCTTCACCTTCGCGGATCTCTGCGCCCGGCCGCTCGGCGCCGCCGACTACCTGGCGCTCGCCGAGCGCTTCCACACCGTGATCGTCGAGGACATCCCGGTGATGGACATGCCCCAGCGCAACGAGGCCAAGCGCTTCATCATCCTGGTCGACGCGCTCTACGACACCCGCACCAAGCTCCTGGCCTCCGCCGCCGCCGAGCCGACCGGGCTGTACCTGGCCGATTCCGGCCGCGAGGCGTTCGAGTTCGAGCGCACGGTCTCGCGCCTGATCGAGATGCGCTCGGAGGAATATCTCGCCCTGCCGCATGGAAGGCCGGATTCCGAGGCCTCGGGCAGCACGACGGGGCTGGTGGAGACGTAGGCGGCGGGCCGGAACGCTTCTTGATTGCGCCGCAATTCGCGCGCCGAAGCGGCGACGCATTCTCGTTGTTCGACCATCCCCGAGGCTCCCGATGACTTCCTCCCCTCGCCCGACCGACGTCTCGCCGGATCGCGCCGTCGCGGCCATCTCGCGCTGGCTGGCGGTGGAGAGCCCGACGGATTCGGCCGAGGGCGTGAACCGGATGATGGATCTCGTCACCGACGAGGCCGCCAGCTTGAGCCTCGCCGCCGAGCGGGTGCCGGGCCGCGACGGCTTCGGCGACAACCTGATCCTGCGGGCCGGTCCCCGGACGGGCGAGCCCGGCATCCTGGTCCTCTCCCATCTCGACACCGTGCACCCGATCGGGACGCTCGCCGGCGACCTGCCGGTGCGGGTCGAGGGCGACCGCCTCTACGGCCCGGGCGTCTACGACATGAAGGGCGGCGCCTGGCTGGCGCTCCAGGGCTTCGCGGCGGCGTCCCGCTCCGGCCTCGCGCGGCGCCCCCTCACCTTCCTGTTCACCAGCGACGAGGAGACCGGGTCGCAATCGACCCGCGGGCTGATCGAGGATCTCGGCGCCAGGAGCGCCGCCGTTCTGGTGACCGAGCCCGGCCGCGACGGCGGCAAGGTCGTGACCGGACGCAAGGGTGTCGGCCGCTTCGACGTCCATGTCGAGGGCCGTCCCTCCCATGCCGGCACCCGCCACGCCGACGGCCGCAACGCCATCCGGGAGGCCGCCCGGCTGATCCTGGAGATCGAGGGGCTGACCGACTACGCGCGCGGCGTCACCACCACGGTCGGGGTCATCGCCGGCGGCACCGCCGAGAACGTGGTGCCGCAGCATTGCCGCTTCGCGGTCGACCTGCGGGTCGTGACCGCGGCGGACGGGCAGGATTACGAGCGCCGGATCCTCGGCCTCTCCGCCGCGCAGGATTTTCGCGTGACGGTGACCGGCGGCATGAACCGGCCGCCCTACGATGCGCAGGCCGGGGCCGGACTCTATGCCCATGCCCGGGCGCTGGCGCGGGACGAGCTCGGAATCGACCTCGGCGAGGTGCCGCTCACCGGCGGCGGCTCGGACGGCAACTTCACCGCGGCTCTCGGCATCCCGACCCTCGACGGCCTCGGCATCGACGGCGACGGAGCGCATACCCTCCAGGAATACGGCCTGATCTCCTCGATCGCTCCCCGGATGCGGCTGATGCAGCGGCTCCTGGAAACGCTGTGACGACGACGCTGTGACGACGCCGCCGTGACGATCCGGGGTGCGGCGCGATCTTTCGCGCCCGCCCCGCGTTGCCGGCCCGCATCCTGCAAGGATGCGAAACCGCCACGGATGGCAGGCGCATGACCGACCGCACCAATCCCTGGGTGACGCTCTCGCGCGAGCGCCGCTACGAGGACCGCTATCTGGGGCTCGACCTCGACCAGTTGCGCCACGAATCCGGCCGCGAGCACCCCCACGTCGCCCTGCGCTTCAAGGTGTTCGGTGTCGCGGTGCTGCCGGTCGATCCCGCCGGCCGGGTCAGCCTGATCGGCCAGTACCGCTACGTGCTCGACCGCTTCACCTGGGAGCTGCCCCGCGGCTCCGGCCCCGTCGCCGACGACGCCCTCGCCACCGCCCGGCGCGAATTGGCGGAGGAGACCGGCGACGAGGCGGAATCCTGGCTCGAGATGCTGCGCCTCGACGCCTCGCCGGGCATCTCGAGCGAGCGGGTGCCGGGCTTCGTCGCCTGGAACCTGCGCCGCGGCCCGGCCCATCCGGACCCGCAGGAGAGCCTGCGCGTCCGCCGCCTGCCCTTCGCCGAGGCGGTGAGCGAAGCCCTGTCGGGGGCGATCACCGACGGGCCGAGCGTGGCGCTGCTCCTGTGCCTGGCCGAGCGGGCCCGGCGGAGGGACCTGCCGGCGGATTTGTTGGCGCTGGTGCGGGGATAGTTGATCGCCCTCGCGTCAGCGCGCCGCCAGCTCCCGCAGCAACGCCTCATGGAACCGGTCTGGCGCCTCGACCTGCGGCGAGTGGCCCAATCCCTCGAACGTCACCAGCCGCGCCCCCTTGATCCGCGCCGCCACCTCGGGCCCGAGCCGGTCGTAGCGCCCGAGCGTCTGCGCCACCTCCGGCACGGCCCGGTTGGCGCCCGGAGCCGTGCGGTCCTTGTCGCCGACCATCAGCACGGTCGGCACGCGCAGGCGGTCGAGTTCGTGCACCACCGGCTGGGTGAACACCATGTCCGAGGTCTGGGCCTGATTCCAGGCCACGCGCTCGGCGCCGGGCCCGGCATAGAGCCCCGCCTGCATGTCGACCCATCGATCATACTCGGGCTTCCACTGGCCGTCATAGTAGAACTTGAGCTGGTAGGCCTTGATGCTGGCCGCGCTCGTCTTGCGCTCGGCGGCATAGGCCGCATCGATGGTCTGGTAGGGCACGCCCTTCTGTTGCCAGTCTTCGAGGCTGAGGGGATCAACCATCACCAGTTGCTCGACCGAGTCGGGGAACATCAGGGCGTAGCGGGCTGCCAGCATGCCGCCCATCGAATGGCCGACGATGGTGGCCTGTCCGATGCCGAGGGCGGCGAGCAGGTCGTGGGTGTTGGTGGCGAGCTGCTGGATGCTGAACTGGTAGCCGGCCGGCTTCGTCGACTTGCAGAACCCGACCTGGTCGAGGGCGAGCACCCGGTAGCCCGCCCGCGCCAGCACGCCGGCCGTGTCGCCCCAGGTCGCGGCGCAGAAGTTCTTGCCGTGGAGCAGCACCACCGTGCGGCCGTTCGGGCGCTCCGGGGTCACGTCCATGAAGGCCATCGACAGGGTCTGCCCCTGCGACGCGAAGGCATGGCGCCTGACCGGGTAGGGATAGTCGAAGCCCTCGAGCTCGGGACCGTAGGAGGGGGCGGCGGACACCGCCTTGGCGGAGAGGACGAGGGCAGCGGCGAGGAGCGGAAGGCGCATGCGGCGGAGTCTCCGGTGGGGGATGAAGCTCTTACAACGGGCCGCCGCCACGGAGTCATACGCGGGAGCGGACCCGCGCTTGCGTTTCCGGTGTCGTCCCGCCATATAGGCCTCGGGAGGTTGGCGAGGGACGTTTCACTCGCCAACCGGGTCAGGTCCGGAAGGAAGCAGCCCTAACGAGACCGAGCGGGTTTTCGTCCAGCCTCCCACCCTACCCTCCTTTCAGGAGCGCGTGCGCCCCCGTTCCGGGGGCCGCCCTCACGACCCTGCGAGCGCATGGACGAGACCTCCGGCACGCCCTCGATCGACGAGCCGGGTCTCCCCGGGTTCAGCGCGGCCGAGAGCCGGCAGCCTGGCCGGCAGCCGGCTCCCGCCTACCGGGTCCTGGCGCGCAAGTACCGGCCCAAGGATTTCGACGACCTGATCGGCCAGGGCGCCATGGTGCGCACCCTGGCGAACGCCTTCGAGGCCGGCCGCATCCCGCAGGCCTGGATGCTCACCGGCGTGCGCGGCGTCGGCAAGACCACCACCGCCCGCATCCTCGCCCGCGGCCTGAACTACGCCTTGCCCGACGCTCCCGATGCCGGGCCGACGATCCGCCTGCCGCGGCTCGGCCTGCACTGCGCCGCCATCATGGAATCCCGGCACATCGACGTGCTGGAGATGGACGCCGCCTCGCATACCGGCATCGACGACGTCCGCCAGATCATCGACGGCATCCGCTACTCGCCGGTCTCGGCGCGCTACAAGGTCTACATCGTCGACGAGGTCCACATGCTGTCCGAGAAGGCGTTCAACGCCTTCCTGAAGACGCTGGAGGAACCGCCGCCGCACGCGAAGTTCGTCTTCGCCACCACCGAGATCCGCAAGGTTCCGGTCACCATCCTGTCGCGCTGCCAGCGCTTCGACCTGCGCCGGGTCGAGGCCGGCGCGCTGATCGCGCATCTCCAGAAGATCTGTGACGCCGAGGGCGTCTCCGCCGAGGCCGAGGCGCTCGCCGCGATCGCCCGCGCCGCCGAGGGCTCGGTGCGCGACTCGCTCTCGCTCCTCGACCAGGCGATCGCCCACGGGGCCGGCCACGTCACCGCCGAGACGGTGCGCGACATGCTCGGGCTCGCCGACCGGGCCCGGGTCGTCGACCTGTTCGAGGCGGCGATGCGCGGCGACGTGCCCGCCACCTTCGCGGAACTGCGGGCGCAGCACGAGGCCGGGGCCGACCCGGCCGTGGTGCTCTCCGACCTCGCCGAGTTCACCCATCTCGTCACCCGCCTCAAGCTCGCCCCCGATTCGGCCCGCTCCGACACCTCGCTGAGCGAGGTTGAGCGGGTGCGCGGCGGCGATTTCGCCGACCGGCTCTCGGTGCGGGCCCTGTCCCGCGCCTGGCAGATCCTGCTCAAGGCGATCCCCGAGGTGCAGGCGGCGACCCGGCCGCTGGCGGCGGCCGAGATGGCGCTGGTGCGCCTGATCTACGCCGCCGACCTGCCGACGCCGGACGA
>JAEWKL010000459.1 GCA_023386115.1 Pseudomonadota bacterium | reverse complement strand
CCCGCGGCGGGCGCCTCGGTCACCCGTTCAGTACCCCTGCGCACTCCCGGTATTCCGCCGCGGATCGTTGGCGCCGTAGTAGCGGAACGCCCCCACCGGCTGGCCGCCGAGCGTCGGCGCGCCGCTCAGGGTCGCCGCGAGGGGGTTGGCCGGCTGGGCCTGCCCGAACGTGTGGCCCATCCCCTCCAGGATCGCGCGGGTGTCCGGCGACAGGGCGAAGCGCTCGACATTGGTCACGTCGGGCATCCACTGGTTGTGCAGGCGCGGCGCGTCGGCGGCTTCCTGCACGTTCATGCCGTAATCGATCACGTTCAGGATGCTGTGCAGCACCACCGTGATGATCCGGCTGCCGCCGGGCGTGCCCGTCACGAGGACGGGCTTGCCGTCCTTGGTGACGATGGTCGGGCTCATCGAGCTCAAGGGCGTCTTGCCGGGCGCCACCGCGTTGGCCTCGCCCTGGAGCAGGCCGTAGATGTTCGGCACGCCGACCTTGGCGGTGAAGTCGTCCATCTCGTTGTTGAGGAGGATTCCGGTGCCCTCGGCGGTGATCCGCACGCCGAACCAGTCGTTGAGGGTATAGGTTACCGAGACAGCGTTGCCCGCGGAATCGACGATCGAGTAGTGGGTGGTGTTGCTGCCCTCGTGCGGCGGCGTACCGGGCTTCAGCTCGGCGGAGATCCCGGCCTTCTTCGGGTCGATCGCCGCCCGGATCTTTCCCGCATAGGCCTTGTCGGTCAGCTGCGCGACCGGGTTCTTCACGAAGTCCGGATCGCCCAGATAGGTGTTGCGGTCGAGATAGGCGTGGCGCATCGCCTCGATCTCGTAATGCACTGCCTGGGCCGAGCCCCAGCCGAGCTTGGCGAGGTCGTAGCCCTCGAGGATGTTCAGCATCTCGCAGATCACCACCCCGCCGGAGCTGGGCGGCGGGGCCGAGATCACCCGGTAGCCGCGATAGTCGCACTCGATCGGCGGCAGCTCGCGGGTGGCGTAGCGGTCGAGGTCGGCCTGGACGATGAGGCCCTCATGCCGGCGGCTCGACGCCGTCAGCGCGTCGGCGACCGCGCCCGTGTAGAACCCGTCCTTGCCCCGCTCAGCGATCGTCCGCAGGGTCCCGGCGAGGTCGGTCTGCACGAGCCGGTCGCCCACCCGGTAGGGCTGCCCCCGGTTGAGGAAGATCCGGGCCGAGGCCGGATCCTTGCCGAAATCCTCCGTGGCGGTCGCCATCATGTCGACATCGCCCTGGTCGAGGGTGAAGCCCTCCTCGGCAAGCCTGATCGCCGGGGCGATCAGCTCGGCCCGGGGCCGCGTGCCGTATTTGGCCAGCGCATCCTCGAGGCCCGCCACGGTGCCGGGCACCCCGACCGCCAGGAAGCTCTTCGTGCTCAGGCCTTTGACGACGGTGCCGTTGGCGTCGAGGAACATGTCGCGGCTGGCGGCGAGCGGCGCCTTCTCGCGGAAATCCAGAAAGGTCCGGCTGCCGTCGGCACGCTGGATCGTCATGAAGCCGCCGCCGCCGAGGTTGCCGGCGGCCGGATAGACCACCGCCAGGGCGTAGCCGACCGCGACCGCCGCATCGATGGCATTGCCGCCCCGCTTCAGCACGTCGACGCCGACCTGGGTCGCGAGATGCTGCGCCGTGACCACCATGCCGTGCTCGGCGGCGACCGGCGCCCGCGAGGCGGCGAGCGCGGCCTCCCGCGGGACGGACACGACCAGGAATGCGGTGAGAAGTCCGATGCCGACCGAGGCGATCCTGTGGCCCATGAGCGTCCTGCCCCCCTGGTGATTCGCCTCCACGGTACACGACGGCGGCGCGCCGCCCTATCGTGGGCGACTTATCCGTGTGAGACCCTATCCCCTTCCGCGGACCGCGCTCTAGCTGCGCAGAGCACACGCACCGGGAGGCTTTCCATGTCGATGAACCGCCGCACCCTCATGGCCGGAGGCGTCCTCGCCGGCCCGATCCTCGCCAGCGCCCCGGGCCTTGCCGGCGGCGGGTCGGCGCCCGCCGGCGACCTGCCGGGGGTTTACCGCTACGGACTCGGCGAGGCGACGGTGATGGCCCTGCACGAGGGCGGGGTGAAGCGCCCGCTCGATGCGGGTTTCGTGCGCAACGCACCCTTCCCCGAGGTGCAGGCGGCCCTCGCCCAAGCCTTCCTGCCGACCGAGACCCTGCCGATCACCTTCACGCCGCTCCTGCTCGCGATCGGGGGGAAGCGGGTGCTGGTCGATGCGGGCTTCGCCGACCAGGGCCCGCCCGGCACCGGCGGGACGTTGCGCGGTCTGGCCCTCGCGGGAATCGATCCGGGTACGGTCGACGCGGTGGTGATCAGCCACTTCCACCCCGACCACATCCTCGGCCTCAAGCGCAAGGACGGTTCCCCGGCCTTCCCGAACGCGCAAGTTCTGGTGCCGGAGCCCGAGTGGCGCTTCTGGATGGATGACGGCCGCATGGCGAACCCGCCCGAGGCCCTGAAGGCCACTCTCGGCGCGGTGCAGAAGACCTTCGGGAGCGGCCTGAAGGTCGAGCGCTACCCTTGGGACAAGGAGGTGCTGCCGGGCCTCACGGCGCTCGGCACGCCCGGCCACACCCCGGGCCACACCTCGTTCCGGCTCGAATCCGGCGGGAAGCGGCTCCTGATCGCCTCCGACATCACCAACCACCCGGCTTTGTTCGTGCGCCATCCCGACTGGTCGGCGTTGTTCGACATGGATGCCGAGCAGGCCCGCGCCACCCGCCACAGGATGCTGGGGCTGATCGCCGACGAGCGGCTGCCGGTGGCGTTCTACCACGCCCCCTTCCCGGCCGCCGGGCACATCGCCCGCTCCGGTGCCGCTTACGACTTCGTGCCGCTGCAATGGGGGCTGGACCTCGCCTGAGCGCGGCCTGCCTCCGGCATGACCGGCCCCGCCCGCCGCCTCGACCTCAACCGCCTCAACACGCTGGTGCAGACCCTGGCGATCCTCGGCGCCGGGGCCTGGGGCGTCTACACCTTCGTGTACGAGGCGCGCATCAAGCCGGGGCTGGCGCCGCCGGCGGTCTCGGTGACCACCAGCCTCGCCAAGGCCGGCGAGCGCGACGGGCACGTCGCCATCCGCTCGACCGTGACCCGCCGCAACGTCGGCGAGGCGGGCGTGCGGGTGCTCGGCCTCGCCTACACCGTCAGCGGCATCCGGGCGCAGTTCGGGCCGGAGGCGGCATCGCCCGCCGAGCCCAGCCG
>JAEWKL010000791.1 GCA_023386115.1 Pseudomonadota bacterium | reverse complement strand
GGAAGGCCTCGCTGTTCGGCGACCACCACATGCACGGGCCCGAGGGCGTGCGCTTCTACACCCGGCTCAAGACCATCACGACCCGCTGGCCGACCGGCATCCGCGCCGGCGCCGAGTTCGTGATGCCGACGATGCGCTGAGGTCGCGCGATGGCGGTCGGGCAGGATCGGTGGCCCCGCCCGACCCTGATACCGCCGCGCCTTCGGACCCGTTCGAAGGCGCGGGTTAAGCCCGAACAGGCATCGGCGCCGATGCGCCGGACGCCTTCATCCGGACGCCTTGGCATCGACGTGTCGAAGCCAAGGCGCGAGGGCATGATACGGCCTGACGACGCGTCCTAAGGACCGCGCTTCCGTGCGATCCCCGTCCTCCGCTGTGCCAGCCGCGTCCGTCGCCGGACACGGTCACGCCTCGCAAGAGCCCTCATAAACATCTCACCATCATGCCTTCGATCCGTCATTCCGCCTGGCGACGGCGCGATTGCTTGCAAGAACAAACATCCGATGCGGTTGTAAACTCGTGATCATATTTTTTTAATTTCCAGGCATGTCAGACGCTTGCGATATTAACATTTGGATTTTTATGCGACGCGAGACGTCTAGTCTTGCGCATGACGATGTGTCGGGCTATGCCCCTGGGGAAAGATGAACACGACAGCGGATCCCGGCTGGAGCCTCGCGCGGAGCCGGAACCTGCCACCGTTCATCCCCATCTGGGATCCGCGCCTCATGGTCTCCGTCAGCCCGGTCCTCGATCTCCTGGCTGTGGGCATCGCGTCGCTGGCGGTCGCGCCATTGCGGGACGTCT
This sequence comes from Pseudomonadota bacterium, assembly GCA_023386115.1. GTDB lineage: Bacteria > Pseudomonadota > Alphaproteobacteria > Rhizobiales > Beijerinckiaceae > Methylobacterium. Next base: position 8,612 of record JAEWKL010000791.1, on the reverse strand, counting down.
CGCGCCTGGCGAGCAATCCGGTGCTGAAACGGGGCTGGCAGACCCTGATGGCGGCAGTGGCGCTCTGCATGCTGCTCGTGACCGTCAAGGCCGTCAGGGACCTGCACAAGCCCCTCGATGCCGACGCGGCGATGCAGCTCATCGTGCATCTCGTCGGTGCCTCGATCATGGCGACCTTCGCCCAGCTGGCGCGAAGGACGGCCCTGGATGTCGTCCGGCTCGCGCGGTTCGAGGCGCAGGCCCTCACCGATGGACTGACCGGTCTCGGCAACCGCCGCCTCTTTGCGGAGCGCCTGACCGAGGAGACAGCCCGCGCCCGGGAGACCGGCACGCCCCTGTCCCTGATCGTGCTCGACATCGACCATTTCAAGAACGTCAACGACGCTTACGGGCACGCAGCCGGGGACGTGGTGCTCAAGCACATCGCCGACACGGTGATGGCCGGGATGCGCAACGCCGACACGGTCTGCCGGATCGGTGGCGAGGAGATCGTGATCATCATGCCACGGATCGATCCCGTCCAGGCGGCGGAGCTGGCCGACACGCTCCGCGCCGCAATCGGCGCGATGGCGGTGCCGGTCGGCGACGGCCGCACGATCACCGCGACCGTCAGCCTCGGCTTCGCCACGCGGCAACCCGAGGAAGGCGGTGAATCCCTCTTTCGCCGTGCCGACGCCGCGCTCTACGCCGCCAAGCGCGATGGCCGGGACCGCGTCGGCCTCGCGGCCTGAGATCGAAGAAGAGCACAGGCCAGAAAAAAGGCCGCCCTTGCGAGGCGGCCCGAAGTCTAGGGAGGAAACGCCCAAGAAGGGCAGCACCGCCGCGACGCCATCGCCGCGGTGCGTGAAATCGATTTCACATATTGCGGCGCAGCGAGCTAGCGGGGCAGCGGAAGGGCCGCCATGCACCAGCAGCATGACGCAGCGTCATTCATCGGGCTCGGGTGGTCCGAAGTTCCTTCGCGGATCCGCACATCCTTCCCGTCCCCGCAGGGAGCCGGGCTTGCCCGGGATCCCGTCGGGGAGAGGAGAACGCCGCCTCTCAGCCGGCGACGGGCGAGGGCGGCCGCATCCGCCGCGTCCGCTGACCCAGCGCCGCCAGGGTCGGCTCCGCCGCGAGCAGCGTGCGGGTGTAGTCCTGGCGCGGATGGTCCAGCACCTCCCGCACCAGCCCGGTCTCGACCAGGCGCCCGGCCTGCATCACCCCGACCCGGTCGGCGATCTCGTCGACGACGCCGATATTGTGGGTGATGAACAGGACGGTCAGCCCGTGCCGGTCGCGTAAGCTCAGGATCAGGCGCAGGATCTGGGCCTGGATCGACAGGTCGAGGGCCGAGACCGCTTCGTCGGCGACGACGAGTTTCGGGTTGGTGATGAGGGCCCGCGCGATGGCGATGCGCTGGCGCTGGCCGCCGGAGAATTCATGCGGATAGCGCTCGGCGGCGCTGCCCGGCAGCCCGACATCCTCCAGCGCCCGGGCCACCAGGGCGGCGCGGTCGCGGCCCCGGGGGGCGCCGTCGAGGAGGTGGAGCGGCTCGGCGACGATGCGGCCGACCGAGTGGCGCGGGTTGAGCGAGCCATAGGGGTCCTGGAAGACCATCTGGAAGTCGCGGCGCTTGCGCGCCAGCGCCTTCGCGGAGAGCGCGAACAGGTCGTCGCCGCCGAGCCGCACGGTGCCGCCGCTCGGCCGGTCGAGGGCCATGACGATGCGTGCCAGGGTGGACTTGCCGCAGCCGGATTCGCCGACCACCGCGAAGATGCTGCCGGCCTCGACGGCGAGGCTCACGTCGTCGACGGCCCGCAGATGGCGCGTGGCGCCGCCTTTGCCCCGCAGGGCGTAGTCGCGGGTCAGGTTCTCGATCGAGAGGAGCGCGGTCACCGGGCGCCTCCCGCGGCGAGGTGCGGCTCTCCGCCGGGATTCCCCTCACCCAGGCCCGCCCGGGCCCGGCGCGGCAGGGCGGCGATCAGGTCGCGCGTGTACTGCGCCACGGGACGGCGCAGCACCTCCTCGGTCGGCCCCTCCTCCACCGCCTTGCCACGGCACATCACCAGGGTCCGGTCGGTGCTGCGGGCGATCACCCCGAGGTCGTGGCTGATGAGGATCAGCGACAGGCCGAGATCGGCCACCAGCTCGTCGAGGATGTCGAGGATCTCCTTCTGCACCGTCACGTCGAGGGCGGTGGTCGGCTCGTCGGCGATCAGGAGGTCGGGCTTGAGCGCCAGCGCGATGGCGATGCCGACGCGCTGGCGCTGGCCGCCGGACATCTCGTGCGGGTAGCTGTCGATGCGTCGGGCCGGATCCGGGATCCGCACCCGCTCCAGCAGGCGCAGGGCCTCCGCCTGCGCTTCGGCGCGCCCGATCTCGCGGTGCAGGCGGAGGCCTTCCGCGATCTGCTGGCCCGCGGTCATGGCGGGGTTGAGCGCCGTCATCGGCTCCTGGAAGATCATGCCGATGCGCCGGCCGCGCAGGGCACAGAGCTCGCGCTCGCTCATTCCCAGGATGTTGCGGCCCTCGAGCAGGATCTCGCCGGAGGTGCGGGCGCTCTTCGGCAGGAGCCCGATGGTGGCGAGCGACAGCATCGACTTGCCGGAGCCCGATTCGCCGACGATGCCGAGGCTCTCGCCGCGGCCGACCGCGACCGAGACGTCGTCGACGACGCGGACCGGACCGTGAGGTCCCGGGAAGGCGATGGAGAGGTTGCGGATCGCGAGCATCAGGAGGCCTGCCGGCGGCGCGGGTCGAGGCGGGCGGCGAGCCCGTCCCCCAGGAGGTTGAGGCCGAGCACTGCCGCCGCGATGGCGAGGCCGGGGGCGAGCGCCAGATGGGGGGCCTGGAGCAGGTAGGTCTGCGATTCGGCGAGCATGCGCCCCCAGGTCGGGGCCGGTGGCGGCAGGCCGAGACCGAGGAAGCTCAGGCCCGCCTCGGTCAGGATCGCCATGGCGAGCTGGATCGTCACCTGGACGATGACCTGGCCGGCGATGTTGGGCAGGACGTGCTCCAGGGTGATCCGCACATTGCCCTTGCCGGCCATGCGGGCGGCCATGATGTATTCCCGCGCCCAGATCTGCATCGCCGCGCCGCGGGTGACCCGGGCGAAGACCGGGATCATGAACACCCCGATGGCGATGATGGCGGTCAAGGCGCCTGGGCCCAGCAGCGCGCCGAGCATGATCGCCGACAGGATCGGCGGCAGGGCGAACAGCGCGTCGCAGATCCGCATCAGCACGGCGTCGAAGCCGGCCCGTGCCGCGGCGGCGACGCCGGCCAGCGTGCCGAGCACCGCGCCGACCGCGACCGCCGCGAAGGCGGTGGTGAGCGAGTTGAAGGCGCCGCGCATCAGCATCGAGGCGACGTCGCGCCCGAGATGGTCGGTGCCGAGGAGACCTGAGACCAGCGGGCCGCGCAGCTTCTGGAGGATGCGCATCCGGGCCGGGTCCTCGGGGGTCCAGACCAGGGAGAGAAGCGCGATCCCGACGAGGAGTGCCGTCAGCACGCCGCCGACGAGGAGCGTGGCGCTGCCGGGGCGCCAGCCCTGCCGGAGTTTCAACGCGAGGGCGGTCATGCGCGCTTCCTCAGGCGGGGATCGACGACGGTGTAGAGCAGGTCGACCCCGAGATTGACGACGATGACGATGGTGGCGAACACCATCACGACGTTCTGGATCACGATCAGGTCGCGCTGCGCCAGGGCCTGCCAGGCGAGCCGGCCCATGCCGGGCAGGGTGAACACGTTCTCGACCAGCACCGCGCCACCGATCAGGAACGAGATCTGCAAACCCAGCATGGTGATGACCGGCACCAGCGCGTTCGGCACCGCGTGGCGCCACAGGGCGCGGGAGACCGAGGCGCCCTTGGCCCGGGCGGTGCGCACGAAATCCTCGTTCATCACCTCGACCACCGAGGCCCGCGTCACCCGGGTCAGCACCGCCGATTGCGGGATGGCGAGTGCCAGAGCCGGCAGGAGCAGGGCGCGGAGAGCCGAACCCGGCTCGCCCCAGCCCGGGAAGCCGCCGGCCGGCAGCCAGCCGAGGCCGAGTGCCACGACCATGATCAGCAGGAGCCCGATCCAGAAGTTCGGCACCGCGATGCCAGCCTGCGCGTAGAGGGTGGCGACCCCGTCCGCCGCACCGCCGGGCCGCGACGCCGCGGTGACCCCGAGCGGCAGGGCAATGCCGACGGCGAGGAGCACCGCGAGCCCGGTGAGCGGCAGCGTCACCGCCAGCCGCTCGCGGATCAGCGCGCCCACCGGCACGCCGTAGGTGTAGGAGGTGCCGAGATCGCCGCTCGCGAGCCCGCCGAGCCAGCGCAGGTAGCGGACGATCGCCGGCGCATCGAGGCCCATCTGGGCGCGCAGAGCCGCCAGGGTCTCGGGCGTCGCCGAGGTGCCGAGCATCGCCGAGGCCGGATCGCCCGGCACGATCTCCATCATGCAGAAGACCAGGACCGAGATCAGCAGGAAGGTGACGGCGAAGCCGGCGGCGCGGCGGGCGAGGTGCCTCAACATGGGGTGGGTCTCAGCATCGGAGAATCTGTTGTTTATTGCACTGTACTTGCTTCAACCAACCGCAAGATCCCCTATCCAGGCGATACCAGGCTTGCCTGGCATCGCCTGGAGGGGGAGAAGCCCTCACTCCGTCCAGCGCACTTCCGTCAGGTCGTTCGACGGCACCGGCTCGTTCCTCCAGAACCCCGTGAGCTTGGCCTTCCACACGCTGAGCTTCGGCAGCACGAACAGGAACAGGGCCGGCACGTCGTCGGCGAGGATCTGTTGCGCGTCGCCGTAGAGCTTGAGCCGCGTCGCCTCGTCGGTCGCCTGCGCGGCTTGGCTTACCACGTCGTTGAAGGCCGGGTTCTTGTAGCCGAAATAATACGGGTCGTTGGAATAGATCGCGATGTCCAGCGGCTCGGCATGGGCGATGACCGTCATGTCGAAGCTGCGGTCGCGCATCACCTCCTGCACCCACTTCGCCGGGAACTCGGTCGGCACGATGGTCATCGTGACGCCGACCTCGGCGAACATCGCCTGCAGGATCTCGGCGGTGCGGGTAGCGTAGGCCATCTGCGGCGACTTGAAGGTGAAGGTCAGGCCCTTGGCGTAGCCGGCCTCCGCCAGGAGCGCCTTCGCCTTCGCCGGGTCGTAGGGGTAGACCCCCGTCAGGTCCTTGTAGCCCGGGTCGTTCGGCGTGTAGTGGCTGCCGATCGGCGCGCCGTAGCCCGAATAGGCACCCTCGATCAGGAGCTTGCGGTCGACGGCCATCATCAGCGCCTGGCGCACGCGCTTGTCGCTGAAGGGCTTGCCCACATTGTTCATGCCGGCCACGACCTTCATCTCGGTCAGGCCCGGCACCGCCGTGAACGCCTTGTCCTTCTGGAAGGCGGCGTAGAGCTCGGGCGCCGGCAGGAGCGGGAAGGCGTCGACGTCGCCGGCGCGGAGCGCCGCTGCGGCGGCCTGCGGATCGCCGATGAAGCGGAACGTCACCTTGTCGAGATGGACCTTGCGGGCCGCGTCCCAATGGTCGGGGCTGCGCGTCAGCTCGACCCGGTCGCCCTTGCGCCAGGCGGCGAAGCGGAACGGCCCGGTTCCGACCGGATTGGCTTTAAGCCCATCGCGCGACTTCGGCTCGACCATCACCGCCGCCGGCAGGCCGAGCCAGAACAAGAGGTTGCCGGAGGGCTTCGCGAGCGTCAGGACCAAGGTGGCGGGGTCCGGCGCCGTCACGTCGGCGATGACCGCGTAGAGCGCCTTCTGCGGGTTGACCGAGCCCGGTGCCCGGATCGCATCGAGGGCGAACTTCGCCGTCTCGGCGTTGAACGCCTCGCCGTTGTGGAACGTCACCCCGGTCTGGAGCGCGAAGGTGTAGGTCAGGCCGTCGGGCGAGACGGTCCAGCTCTTGGCCAGCTGCGGCTGCACCTTGCCGTCGCGGTCGACCCGGGTCAGGCCCTCGAACACGTTCTGCCACACCACCTGGCCGATCACGGTCGGCGCGGCGCTGGTCGGGTCGAGGCCCGGGGGCTCCACCGGCATGCCGAGGACGAGGTCGGTGCGCGGGGCGGCCACGGCACCCTTGGCGAATCCCGGCAGCGCGAGCGCCGCGAGAAGGGCGCCCGTCAGCAGGCAACGACGGGATGAACGCGTGCGTGAGACCATGGAACCCCTCGATCGGCGTTGGGAGCGGCCGCCTCTCCCGCGCGGCCTTGTTGGTTCCGCTAGGAGATCAGGATTTTCGGTGTGGCCGCAACAGCGATCTTTTGCGCACCCCGTAGCCGAAACAGCTACACCTCGGCCTCTGCACGAAAATCCGGCATGTGCTGCTCGAGAACCGCCACCAGCTTGGCGGCCGCGAAGGAGAGCGGCCGGTCCTTCAGGTGCGACAGGTCGAGATGGGTGCGGATGCGCAGCTCCCGGAAGGGCCGCGTCACCAGCGTTCCCGCCGCCTCGTCGCGGCGCACGGTGAAGGGCGGCAGGACCAGCACGGCCCGGCCGCGGCGGGCGAGCTCGAGCTGGATCTCGAGGGCGCTGGTGGTGAAGACCGGATCGAGGGAGGGCAGGCCCGCCTCCCGCATCTGCGCGTCGAGGGCCTGGCGCACCCCGAACGCCGCATCCGGCACCGCCACCGGATGAGCCAGGAGGTCGCGTGGGCCGACCTGCAGGCGGTCGGCGAGCGGATGATCGGGCGCCATCACGGCGGCGTGGTCGACCGACACGCGGCAGCGCACGAAGGCCTCGGTCCGCGGCGGCGTGAACAAGGTGACGGCGAGGTCCGCCTCCCCGTCGGCGAGCGCCTGCATGGTGCGCCCGACGCTCGCCACCACGACCTCGAAGCGGACATCCGGGTAGCCCGCGGAGAAATCCGCCAGCGCCGGCACCAGCACGCCGGAGGCCGCTGCCCCACTGGCATAGACGGTGACCCGCCCGGCCCGCAGGCCCTTGAGGTCGTCGATCAGGGTGCGGACATGGTCGAGCTCACGCAGGGACCGGGCCGAGCGGGCGGCCAAAAGCTCGCCGGCGGCGGTGAGCCGGATCCCGGTCGGGTCGCGCTCCACCAGCGGCGCGCCGAAATGGTATTCGAGGTTCTCGATCTGCCGGCTGATCGCCGTCGGCGCGATGCCGAGCTTTTCGGCTGCCCGCCGCATCGAGCCGTGCCGGGCGAGCTCGTTGAAGTAGATCAGGGCCCGCAGCTGCACGGCAAAACCATCCTGGCGGTCGCGGCCGTCGCAGCGGCCTGCCGTTAGGGATTACGGTGCGGGGGGGGCCGGCGTCCATGTCTCACGGTGCGGCCCGCAGACCCTCAACCCACCCCGACCACCAGTCGCTCCGCCGCTGCAGCGGCCGCCCCGAGCGCCACCGGCCGCCGCGTCTCCTTCGACAGCAGCACGCAGACCGATTCCGCCTCACCCGCTACCGTGTCGCCGACGAGGATCCGGTGGCGGAAACCGAGGGAGGTGCGCCCCGCCCGGGCGAGCCAGGTCGCGGTGCGGATCCGGCCCGGATAGTGCAGCTCCGCCCGGTAATCGATGACGAAGCGGGCGATGACGAAGAAGGTGTCGGGGCCGAGCAGCGGGGTCAGGTGGTGTGCGAAAAACTGCACCCGGCCGCTCTCGCAGAAGGCGGCGAAGACCGCGTTGTTGACGTGGCCGTTAGCGTCGGTGTCGCGGTAGCGCAGGACATCCTCGCTCCACAGCACCCGCGGATCGGCCAGAGATCCGAGAGTCACCGGATCGTCGGTCATCGCCCCCTGCCCTCTTGTCTCAGCCGTTGCGCGGGGCGGTGCCGCCGAGGTGGAAGACCCGATGCGGCACCAGCTCGCCGCGCTCGACGTCGCCCACCGCCACGAGCACGCCGCCGCAGGTCGCGTAGGCCTTGCCCTCGGTCGGCGCATCGCGGCCGCGCAGGATCACCGGCTGGCCGCGCATCAGCCGCATCGCCATGTCGCGGGAGACCGGCACGTGCGGCACGGCGTCGAGCGCCGTCTCGACCGGACGCAGAACCGCGGCGTTGGCCTCGGCCTCGGCGGCCTCGAGCGCCCCGATGGTGCAGGACTGGTCCTCGGTGAAGGGGCCGACGCGGGTGCGGCGCAGGGCCGAGACGTGGCCGTAGCAACCGAGCGCCCGGCCGAGATCGCGGGCGATGGCGCGGACATAGGTGCCCTTGCCGCACTCGGCCTCGATCACGGTGCGCTCAGGCGTGTGGGCGACGATGGCCAGCCGGTCGATCTGCACCGGGCGGGCGACGAGTTCCACCACCTCGCCGTCGCGGGCGAGGTCGTAGGCGCGCTCGCCCTGGATCTTGATCGCCGAGTAGCGCGGCGGCACCTGCTCGATCGCGCCGACGAAGCGCGGCAGCATCGCCTCGACCTGCTCTTGCGTCGGACGGTCGTCGGAGGTCGCAACCGGGCGCCCTTCCGCGTCGTCGGTGTCGGTCTCGACGCCCCAGGTGACCGAGAAGACGTAGGCCTTGCGCCCGTCCATCACGAAGGGAACGGTCTTGGTCGCCTCGCCGAGCGCGATCGGCAGGATGCCCGAGGCGAGCGGGTCGAGGGTGCCGGCGTGGCCAGCCTTCTTGGCGTTGAGGGCGCGCTTGACCGCCGCGACCGCGTGGGTCGAGGTCATGCC
>JAEWKL010000760.1 GCA_023386115.1 Pseudomonadota bacterium | reverse complement strand
TGTCGATGCCAAGGCGCGAGGGTATAATCAGAGTGCTCGCTCAGGGTCGATCGATCCAGGCTGCAAGCCGATCCTACACCCACTGCCCTGCCGCCCCCTCCGCCGCCCGGCGGATTGCCGCGATGTTGTCGGCATAGGCCTCACGCCCGCCCTTGAAGGTGGCCGAGCCCGCGACGAGGGCATTCGCCCCTGCCTTCACGACCGCCGGGGCGGTCTCCGGCGTCACGCCGCCATCGACCTCGATGTCGATGTCGCGGCCGGCGGTCATGGCGCGCACCCGCGATACGGTCTCGCAGACCGATCCGATGAAGCTCTGGCCGCCGAAGCCCGGATTGACGGTCATGCAGAGCACGAGGTCGACCATGTCGAGCACCGGCTCGACCAGGCTCGCCGGCGAGCCCGGATTGATCGCCACCCCCGCCTTCTTGCCGAGCGCCCGGATGATCTGGAGCGAGCGGTGCAGGTGCGGTCCCGCTTCGGCATGGACCGTGATGATGTCGGCGCCCGCTTCCGCGAAGGCCGCGAGGTAGGGATCGGCGGGAGCGATCATCAGGTGGACGTCGAACACCGCCGGGGTGTGCGGGCGCAGCGCCTTCACCACCACCGGGCCGAAGGTGAGGTTCGGCACGAAATGGCCGTCCATCACGTCGATATGGACCCAGTCGGCCCCGGCCGCGACCACGTCGCGGACCTCCTCGCCGAGCCGGGCGAAGTCGGCCGACAGGATCGAGGGGGCGATCACCAAGGGACGGGTCATGGCAGAGCCTCTCCAGACGCGCAAAAGGCCAGGGTTCTCACCCCAGCCCCGCGCAGACACAGGTCTTTTGACGAACGATCAGCGCCGGCGGAACTGGCTGCCGCCGCGGAACGGCGGGCGCGGGCCCGAGGAGCGCTCGTCCTTGTGACGGAACACCAGCCGGCCCTTCTCGAGGTCGTAGGGCGACATCTCGACGGTGACCCGATCGCCGGCCAGAGTCTTGATGCGGTTCTTCTTCATCTTGCCGGCCGTGTAGGCCACGATCTCGTGGCCCTGGTCGAGCTGCACGCGGTAACGCGCGTCCGGCAGGATCTCGAGCACGAGACCGTCGAACTGCATCAACTCTTCTTTCGCCATTCACACTCTCCACCCGGGTCGCCGTCGCGGTCGGCGCCACCGGGAGCACATTGTCATCATCGAATCGCGACGCGGCCGGCCGTACGGGTGCTCGGCCGAGGTGCCGGGCGCGCTGATGGCCTTGTAACGCTCGCTGTGCATGTAAGGTGAGGCGAAGGGACGCGCAAGCCGCGCGTGTGCCGCACGCACGGCTTCGTCAACGGAAAAAGGCCCGGCGCGCGGGACGCCGGGCCGGCCCATGGAGCCTCCGAGGATTACTGGGTCAGCTCGTTGCCGGTATAGTCGATCCGGCCGTCGCCGCCCTTCTTCCACATGTACATCACGTAGTCGGGACGCGTGATGTCACCCTTCTTGTCGTAGGAGATGTCGCCGATCACGGTCTTGAACGGCTTGCCCTCGAGCATGTAGGCCGCGACCTTCTTGCCGTCGGTCGACTTGGTGGCTTCCATGGCGGCCTTCAGGATCTGGACGGCGGCGTAGGAGTACAGGGTGTAGGCCTCGGGATCGATGTTGCGGGCCTTGAAGGCCGCCACGACGTCCTTGGCGTTCGGGTTCTTGCGGGCATCCGGCGAGAAGGTCATCAGGGTGCCGTCGGCGCCGGGGCCGGCGATCTGGGCGAATTCCTTGTCGGTGATGCCGTCGCCGCTCATCAGCGGGGCGTTGAGGCCCTGGTCGCGCATCTGGCGCACGATCAGGCCGGCCTCGGTGTGCAGGCCGCCGTAATAGACCACGTCGGCCTTGGCCTGCTTCAGCTTCGAGACCAGGGCGGAATAATCCTTCTCGCCCGGGTTGATGCCCTCGAACAGCACGTCCTTGCCGCCCTTGGACTTCAGGGTCTTGAGGGTCTCGTCGGCGAGGCCGCGGCCGTAGGGGGTCTTGTCGTGCACGAAGGCGATGTTCTTGCCCTTGAACTTCTCGGCCAGCCAGGTGCCGGCGACCGCGCCCTGCTGGTCGTCGCGGCCGCAGGTGCGGAAGGTGTTCCACAGCTTGCGGTCGGTGAATTTCGGGTTGGTCGAGGCCGGGGTGATCTCGACGATGCCGGACTCGGCGTAGACGTCGGAGGCCGGGATCGAGACGCCGGAGTTGAAGTGGCCGACCACCGCCTTCACGCCCTCGGCGGCGAACTTGTTGGCGACCGACACACCCTGCTTCGGATCCGACGCGTCGTCGCCGATGACCAGGACGATCTTCTGGCCGTTGATGCCGCCGGCCTTGTTGATGTCGGTGACGGCCTGCTCGGCGCCGTTCTTGAGCTGGGCGCCGAAGGCGGCGTTGTTGCCGGTGATCGGGCCGGCGACGCCGAGCTTGATCTGGGCCTGCGCCGATCCGGCCCAGGCGAGGCCGGCCGCGAGGGCGAAGCCGGCCAGTAGCGTGCGCTTCATCTCAATACTCCTCTGGAACGACGTGGACGTGGACGTCGGGCTCGCGGGCCCTTTCGGCCGAGAGACCGGGGCGTGGGGACCCCGGATCGGTGGAGCCGGGGCACTAGCCCCGGATCGCGTGCAGGTCCCGCGCGGGGAGGGCGGTCAGGCGCCCGCCTTCGCCCGCCAGGAGAGCGGACCGCTGCGCTCGTAGAGCCAGCGATACTGCGTCGTCATCTGCCGCGCGCGGGTGGCGCGGTAGCCGGCCGAGCCGATGACCAGCAGCACGATCGTGTCGGCGACGTAGTAGTGCGGCGCCAGGAACGAGCCCTCGAACAGGGCGTGATGGATGAAGCGCACGGCGACGCCGAGCAGGAGAAGCGACAGGATCGCCTGCCAGTACGGCCGCCAGCCGAGCGCGATGCCGCGCCCGATCATCCAGGCCATCCAGCCGCCCATCACCACCGTGACGAGGAGGAAGAGCCAGATCGTGCTCTCCTCGTAGAGGATCCCCTGCATCAGTGCCGTCCCCCCTCGAGATAGGCGGCCTTCACCGACGGGTCGTCGAGGAGCTGCTTGCCGGTGCCCGACATCGTGATCGTGCCCGTCACCATGACGTAGCCGCGATGGGCGAGCTTCAGGGCGTGGTAGGCGTTCTGCTCGACGAGGAAGACCGTCATCCCGTCGCGCTCGTTGAGCTCCTTGATGGCGGAGAAGATCTGCTTGACGATGAGCGGGGCCAAGCCCAGCGACGGCTCGTCGAGCATCAGCAGCCGCGGCCGGCTCATCAGCGCGCGGGCGATCGCCAGCATCTGCTGCTCGCCGCCCGACATCGTGCCGCCGCGCTGGTAGAGCCGCTCCTTCAGGCGCGGGAACATCCCGCAGACCCGCTCCAGATCCTGCTCGAAATGCGCGCCGCCATTGACGGCCGCTCCCATCTGCAAATTCTCGTAGACGGTCATCCGCGGGAAGATCCGCCGTCCCTCCGGCGACTGCGCCAGGTTGAGGCGGGCGATCTCGTGGGTCGGCATCCTGGTGATGTCCCGGCCCGCATAGGTGATCGTGCCCTCCCGCGCCCGCGGGCTGCCGAAGATCGTCATCATCAGGGTCGACTTGCCGGCCCCGTTCGCCCCGATCAGGGTGACGATCTCGCCCTCGTTGACGTCGAGATCGACGCCCTTGAGCGCGATGATGTTGCCGTAATAGGTCTTGACCCCGCGGACGGACAGGAGCGGAGCCCGGGTGCCGGCGGCCCGGGCGCGGGTCTCGTCCACGAGGACGTTGATGCCGGCCACGCTCATACCCCCACCTCCGCCTCGACCTGTTCCACCTCCTCGTCCTCGACGCCCAGATAGGCGGCGATGACGCTCTGGTCGCTCTGGATCTCAGCCGGGGTGCCGTCGGCGATCTTGGTGCCGTAATCGAGCACCACGACGTGGTCGGAGATCTCCATCACCACCGACATGTCGTGCTCGATCAGGAGCACCGAGGTGTCGTGGTCGTCGCGGATCGCCCGCAACAGGTCGTTGAGCAGCAGGGATTCCCGCGGGTTGAGGCCGGCGGCCGGCTCGTCGAGGCAGAGCAGGACCGGATCGGTGCACATGGCGCGGGCGATCTCGAGCCGGCGCTGGTCGCCGTAGGGCAGGTCGCCCGCCGGATCGTCGGCGCGGTGGATCAGGTGGATGCGCGCCAGCCACTCCTTCGCCTTCTCGACCGCCGCCTTCTCGGCGCGCCGGTAGGTCGGCAGGCCGAGGAGGCCGGCGATCGTGTAGCCGGAGGCCAGCATCAGGGGATTGTGCTGGGCCACCAGCAGGTTCTCCAGCGCGGTCATGCCGGTGAACAGGCGGATGTTCTGGAACGTGCGGGCGACATGCGCCCGCCGGTTCACCGCGTAGCCGGGCAGCTGCTCGAGCAGGAACTCCGCGCCGTCGCGGTGGCGCAGGGTCATCATACCTTCGGTCGGCTTGTAGAAGCCGGTGATGCAGTTGAACACCGTGGTCTTGCCGGCGCCGTTCGGGCCGATCAGCGCGGTGATGTCGCCGCGGCCGACCCGGAACGACAGGTCGTTGACGGCGACGAGGCCGCCGAAGCGCATGGTCACGTGGTCGACCGTCAGGACCGGGTCGGCCATGCGGGGGGAGGCGAGAATCTCGGCCATCAGCCGTGGCCCTCCTTCACGAGGGAGCCTGAGATGCGCTTGCGCTCCTTGAGCACGATCGAGGGCGAGCGCTCCGAGATCAGGCCGCGGGGACGCCAGATCATCATGATCACCATGGCGAGTCCGAACAAGAGCAGGCGATACTCGCTCGGATCGAAGCCTTCGCCGAACACCGCCTTGAGGAAGCCGAGGTTGCGCAGGAGCTCCGGACCGCCGACCATCGCGACCGCCGCGACCGCGACGCCGATCTGCGAGCCCATGCCGCCGAGGACCACGATCGCCAGGATGATCGCGCTCTCGAGGAAGTTGAAGCTCTCCGGGCTGACGAAGCCCTGGCGCACCGCGAAGAACGACCCGGCGAAGCCCCCGAACATCGCCCCCAGCGCGAAGGCCGTGAGCTTGGTGTTGGTGGTGTTGATGCCGAGCGAGCGGCAGGCGATCTCGTCCTCGCGCAGGGCCTCCCAGGCCCGGCCGATCGGCAGGCGCCGTAAGCGAAGCGTCACGCCGTTGGTGATCAGCGCGAGCGCCAGGATCAGGTAGTAGAGGAAGACCACCCGGTGCATCGGGTTGAAGTCGAGCCCGAAGGTCGCCGCGAAGCCGCCCTCGTCCGCCGTGAACGGGATTCCGAAGAAGGTGGCGCGGGGGATCGACGAGATGCCCGCCGCACCGCCCGAGAAGTCGACCCAGTTGATCAGGACCAGCCGGATGATCTCGCCGAAGGCCAGCGTCACGATGGCGAGGTAGTCGCCGCGCAACCGCAGGACCGGGAAGCCCAGCACCATGCCCCACAGGCCCGCGAACAGGCCGGCGAGCGGCAGGCAGATCCAGAACGACAGGCCGAACACCGTCGACAGGAGCGCATAGGAATAGGCGCCGACGGCGTAGAAGGCGACGTAGCCGAGATCGAGGAGCCCGGCGAGGCCGACCACGATGTTGAGACCCCAGCCCAGCATCACGTAGGTCAGGATCAGGATGCCGAGGTCGATCCAGTAGCGCGACTCGCCCAATCCGCCGGTGCCCAGCACCGCCAGGAGCGGGAAGGCCAGCGTCACCCCGAGGAAGGCCGGCAGGGCGTAGGCGGAGATCTTCTGGGAGGCGTTCGGCGTCGCGTCGACCGCCTCCGTCGCCTGGGCCGGCGAGGGCGTCAGCGCCCGCCGCGCGTCGCGGTTGGCGAGGATCAGCCGCTGCGCGAGCCGCGCCACGAAGACGAGGCCGCACAGGATCGCGACGAGGCCCCAGCGGGGCACGAGGTCGAGGGAAGAGGTCTGGCTGAGGTCGGTGCGGAAGGCGACGATCGGGACGCAGAGCCCGAAGGTCACGAGCGCGAACAGAGCCGCGTCCTTGATGATCGCCGCCATGTCGGCGGCGCCGCGGTCGGCGGCGGAGGTCGCCGCCAGGGTGTTGGCCGGGTTCGCCATCAGACCTTCTCGACCTCGGGCCGGCCGAGGATGCCGGACGGCATGAAGATGAGCACGATCGCGAGGATCGAGAACGCCGCCACGTCCTTGTACTCGATGGAGAAATACGCCGACCAGAAGGTCTCGACGAGGCCGATGAGGAGGCCGCCGAGCACCGCGCCGGGCAGGCTGCCGATGCCGCCGAGCACCGCCGCGGTGAAGGCCTTCACGCCGGGCGTGAAGCCGTCGGAGAACGAGACCACGCCATAATAGAGCAGGTACATCGTGCCGGCGACCGCCGCCAAGGCTGCGCCGAGCACGAAGGTGAGCGAGATCGTGCGGTCGACGTCGATGCCGAGCAGTGCGGCCATCTTGCGGTCCTGCTCGCAGGCGCGTTGCGCACGGCCGAGCGGGGTCTTCTGCACCAGGTACCAGAACCCGGCCAGGAGCACGACCGTGGTCAGCATGATGATGATCTGCTTGTAGGAGAGCGCTACGGCGTAACCGTTATCTCCGGTCCACAGCGTGATGACGTCGCGCATCATCGGCGGCGTCGGCTTGTTGCGGGCGCCCTGCACCACTTGGACGAAGTTCGACAGGAAGATCGAGACGCCGATCGCCGAGATCAACGGTGCCAGGCGGAACGAGCCGCGCAACGGCCGGTAGGCGATGCGCTCGATCGACCAGCCCCACAGGGCGGTCAGCACCATCGCGCAGATCAGAACGACGAGCAGCGCCAGCGCGATCGACGAGATGCCGAGCCAGGTCGTGACGATCAGGAAGGTGATCAGCGCGATGAAGGCCGAGAGCATGAACACGTCGCCATGCGCGAAGTTGATCATGCCGATAATACCGAACACCATCGTGTAACCGATGGCGATGAGGCCGTAGATCGACCCCAGCGTCAGCCCGTTGATGAGCTGCTGCGCGAAGACCTCCATGCGGTCACGTTCTCCGTTCGCGGGCGTCTGGCCCGGACCTCCCTGGCCGCGTCCCGGTCATCCGGGTGTCACGGCCGTCCCTTGACGTGAGGCTTAGCAAGCACCGCACCACTCGACAATCCGGGGTTGCCGAGCGGGTGTGCGAAAGGCCGGCTGGCCCTGCCGCCAAGGCTCCGCTACCCTTCCGGCGAAGCCCATTTCACCACAACAAAGGGGGAGCGCCGCCATGGCGATGACGATGACCGGCGAGGTCATGCTGCCGGCCGACCAGCAGACCGTGTGGGAGAAGCTCAACGACCCGGAGGTGCTCAAGCGCTGCATCCCGGGTTGCGACACCCTCGAGAAGGTTGGGGACAACGAGCTGCAGGCCTCGGCGAAGATCGCGGTCGGCCCCGTGAAGGCGACCTTCAAGGGCAAGGTGACGCTGACCGACATCGACCCGCCGAATGGCTACCGCATCACCGGCGAGGGCCAGGGCGGTGTCGCCGGCTTTGCCAAGGGCGGAGCGGTGGTGCGCCTGGAGCCGGCCGAGGACGGCCAGACCAAGATGACCTACGACGTCGAGGCCAGCGTTGGCGGCAAGCTCGCCCAGCTCGGCGGCCGGCTCATCAACGGCGTCGCCAAGAAATACGCCGACAATTTCTTCGACGCCTTCGCCAAGGAGGTTCAGGGGAACGGCGTCGCCGGCGAGACCTCGGCGGCCTGAGCCGATTTTCGATCGCCCGCGATCATCGTGTTGCGAGGCGAATGGGCAGGATGTAGCAAATCGGCGGAAAACGGCCGGTTTGCGCGCCAAAAAGCCGAGCCGCGGCGCCTTGACCGGCGCTTCCGGCCGGTTGACACTCGAATTCGAGCGATTCCAGAGAGGCACGGCCGGCCCGGCCACCGCGAGCGACCGGGTCCGACAGACAGGACCCGCGGGTCTTTGGCCAAGTGTCCTGGGCCAGGAGGAGGACGTCACCCATGAGCGCTGTCAGCCTGACGGTGAACGGCAAGGCCGTGACCGCCGACATCGATCCGCGCACGCTGCTCGTGCAGTACCTGCGCGAGACCCTTCGTCTCACCGGCACCCATGTCGGCTGCGACACCAGCCAGTGCGGCGCCTGCGTCGTCCATCTCGACGGCGAGGCGATCAAGGCCTGCACCGTGCTGGCGGTGCAGTGCGACGGCCGCTCCGTCACCACCATCGAGGGACTGGCCTCCGGCGGCGAGCTGCACCCGATGCAGGCGGCCTTCCGCGAGCATCACGGCCTGCAATGCGGCTATTGCACCCCCGGCATGATCATGACCGCGGTGGATCTGGTTCGTCGCAAGGGCCACGCGCTCGACGAGCAGACCATCCGGCACGAGCTGGAGGGCAACATCTGCCGCTGTACCGGCTACCACAACATCGTGAAGGCCATCGCGGCGGGCGCCGAGACCATGGCCTCCGAGCCGCAGAAGGTCGCGGCGGAATAGCGCGACGATCCTGAACCCTCCCCCCTCTGCGGGGGAGGGTGCCCCACGGCGAGTGCGAAGCACTCGTGCGTGGGGCGGGAGAGGGGACGCCGCTTCCGGAGATGTGATGCAGGGCGCTCCCTGGATCCACGTCGCGCTGCCCCTCTCGGCGGGACTTCGTCCCGCTGCGCTCACTCCGTTCGCCACCCTCCCCCGCAGACGGGGGAGGGTTCATGACCTGCGCCACCTGAAAAAATGTCCGCGCCATCCGGACCAACAACAAACGCCACGGAAGAACGAGGCTGGCCCTCGATGCCGGCCCGCGAGGCCAGATCCGGGAGAGACACGCACATGACCGCCACGGGTATCGGCGCCTCGGTGCGCCGCAAGGAAGACCAGCGCTTCATCACCGGCAAGGGCCGCTACGTCGACGACTACAACCGTCCGGGCCAGGCCCACGCCTATTTCCTGCGCTCGCCGCATGCCCATGCGGAGATCCGCAGCATCGACAAGACGGCAGCTGCCGCGATGCCCGGCGTGGTCGGGATCCTGACCGGGGAGGACCTGGCGGCCGACAAGGTCGGCGGGCTGATCTGCGGCTGGATGATCCACTCCAAGGACGGCACGCCGATGAAGGCCGGGGCGCACCCGGCGCTGGCACAGGGCAAGGTGCGCTATGTCGGCGACCACGTCGCGGTGGTGATCGCCGAGACCCTGGCCCAGGCGAAGGACGCCGCTGAGGCCATCAGCGTCGATTACGCCGTGCTGCCCGCGGTGGTGGAGACCGCCAAGGCGGCTGGTGCGGGCACGGTGGTGCACGACGTCGCGCCCGACAACACCGTCTTCAACTGGCATCTCGGCAACCGGGCCGATGTCGAGGCGGCCTTCGCCCGCGCCGCGCACGTGACGAAGCTCGACCTCGTCAACAACCGTCTGGTGCCGAACCCGATCGAGCCCCGCGCCGCCGTCGGCGAGTACGACGAGGCCGAAGAAGCCTTCACCCTCTATACGACGAGCCAGAACCCGCACGTCGCGCGGCTCGTCCTCTCGGCCTTCATCGGCATCGCGCCGGAGAACAAGCTGCGGGTGGTCGCGCCCGATGTCGGCGGCGGGTTCGGGTCGAAGATCTTCATCTATGCCGAGGAGACGGTCTGCGTCTGGGCGGCGAAGAAGGTCGGCCGGCCGGTGAAATGGACCAGCGACCGCACCGAGGCCTTCCTGTGCGATGCCCATGGCCGCGACCACGTCACCCACGCGGAACTCGCGATGGACGAGGGCGGCCGGATCCTCGCCCTCAAGGTCCATACCATTGCCAATCTCGGCGCCTACCTGTCGACCTTCTCGTCGTCGGTGCCGACCTATCTCTACGCGCCGCTCCTGTCGGGCCAGTACAACATCCCGGCGATCTACTGCGAGGTGGCCGGCGTCTACACCAATACGGCGCCGGTCGACGCCTATCGCGGCGCCGGGCGACCGGAGGCGACCTTCGTCATCGAGCGGCTGGTCGAGGTCGCGGCGCGCGAGCTGAACCAGGAGCCGGCGAAGTTCCGGCGCAAGAACTACGTCAAGAGCTTCCCGCACCAGACGCCCGTCATCATGATGTACGATGGCGGCGACTATTCCGCCTCGCTCGACAAGGCGCTGGAGATCGCCGACCACAAGGGCTTCGCCCGTCGCCGGCGCGAGAGCGCCCGCAACGGCAAGCTTCGCGGCATCGGCTTCTCGTCCTACATCGAGGCCTGCGGCATCGCGCCCTCGCAGGCGGTGGGTTCGCTCGGCGCCGGCGTGGGCCTCTGGGAATCGGCCGAGGTGCGGGTGAACCCGACCGGCTCGATCGAGGTGCTGACCGGCTCGCACAGCCACGGCCAGGGCCACGAGACCACCTTCGCGCAGCTCGTCTCCGACCGGCTCGGCGTGCCGATCGAGAGCGTCACCATCGTGCACGGCGACACCGACAAGGTGCAGTTCGGCATGGGCACCTACGGCTCGCGCTCCGGCGCGGTCGGCATGTCGGCCATCGCCAAGGCGATCGACAAGGTGGTGGCCAAGGGCCGCAAGGTGGCGGCCTACGCGCTGGAGGCCGGCGAGGACGACATCGAGTTCAAGGACGGCCGGTTCTCGGTCGCCGGCACCGACAAGTCTCTCGCTTTCGGGGAAGTGGCGCTGCAAGCCTACGTCGCCCACAAGTTCAGCGGCGCCCAGCTGGAGCCCGGCCTGAAGGAGGGAGCGTTCTACGATCCCACCAACTTCACCTTCCCGGCGGGCATGCACATCTGCGAGCTCGAGGTCGATCCGGAGACCGGCGTCGTCACGATCGAGCGCTTCACCGCGGTCGACGATTTCGGCAACGTCATCAACCCGATGATCGTCGAGGGCCAGGTCCAAGGCGGCATCGCCCAGGGCGTCGGCCAGGCCCTGTTCGAGGGCGCGCTCTACGATGCCGACGGCCAGCTCGTCACCGCGAGCTTCATGGATTACCGCATGCCGCGGGCCGAGGACCTGCCCTCGTTCGAGGTCGGCATGACGGTGACGCCGTGCCCGTCGAACCCGCTCGGCATCAAGGGCTGCGGCGAGGCCGGCGCCATCGCGGCGCCTGCCGCGGTGATGAACGCGCTGACCGACGCGCTCGGCCACGAGAACATCGCGATGCCGGCCACGCCGCTCGCGGTGTGGCGGGCCGCGCAGGCGAGCCCCCATCTGCGCCCGGAAGCCGCGGAATAAGATCAGTCTGGAGAGCATCATGTACGCTTTCGCCTATCACCAGCCGACTAGCCTCAAGGAGGCCGTGAGCCTGCTC
This sequence comes from Pseudomonadota bacterium, assembly GCA_023386115.1. Classification (GTDB taxonomy): domain Bacteria; phylum Pseudomonadota; class Alphaproteobacteria; order Rhizobiales; family Beijerinckiaceae; genus Methylobacterium. The sequence goes on along the minus strand of JAEWKL010000760.1, from coordinate 2,318 downwards.
GCCGGCGAGGACGCCAAGCTCGTCGCCGGGGGCCACACCCTGATCCCGACGATGAAGCAGCGCCTGGCCGCGCCGGGCACGCTGATCGACCTCGGCAAGGTGCCGGATCTCGTCGGCATCGAGCGCAGCCCGCGCTCGATCACCATCGGCGCCATGACCACCCACGGCGCCGTCGCCGACTCGGCCGACGTCAAGGAGGCGATCCCGGCGCTCGCCGAACTTGCCGCGCTCATCGGCGACCCGGCGGTGCGCCACCGCGGCACGATCGGCGGCTCGGTCGCCAACAACGACCCGGCGGCGGATTACCCGGCGGCCTGCCTGGCGCTCGGCGCCACGATCAGCACCAACAAGCGCAAGCTTGCCGCCGAGGAGTACTTCACCGGCCTGTTCGAGACGGCTTTGGAGGAGGGCGAGATCGTCACCGGCGTCTCGTTCCCGATCCCGCACAAGGCGGCCTACGAAAAATTCCGCAACCCGGCCTCGCGCTACGCCCTCGTCGGCGTGTTCGTCGCCAAGCGCCCGAGCGACATCCGGGTCGCGGTGACCGGCGCCGGCTCGAACGGGGTGTTTCGCTGGACCGAGGCCGAGGAGGCTCTGGCTAAGCGCTTCGCCGCGAAGTCGCTGGAGGGGATGTCGCCGTCGGCCGATGGGCTCAACAGCGACATCCACGCGGATGCCGCGTACCGGGCCCACCTGATCGGCGTGATGGCGCGGCGCGCCGTGCAGAAGGCGGCGGATCGGTAAGGCGCGACGCGTTTTGTAACCCTCCCCCTCTGCGGGGGAGGGACTGGACTGGCGGCGGCTCGCCTCAATATTCCACCGTCTGAACACCCCGGCGGACAGCCATCCCCACACCGCGAGAAGCCCCTCCGCCACGATGAATCTCCCCACCTCCATCGACGCCACCCAGGCGCTGCTCTCCTCCGCCGGCTACGTCGCCGACCGGGCGCTCTCCACCGTGGTGTTCCTGTCGCTCAAGCTGAAGCGGCCGCTCTTCCTCGAAGGCGAGGCCGGGGTCGGCAAGACCGAGATCGCCAAGGTGCTGGCGAAGTCCCTCGGGCGACCGCTGATCCGGCTGCAATGCTACGAGGGACTCGACGTCGCGGCCGCCGTCTACGAGTGGAACTATGCCGGCCAGATGATGGCGATCCGCCTCGCCGAGGCCGGCGGCGCCGTCGACCGCGAGCGGCTCGAATCCGAACTCTTCTCGGAACGCTACCTGATCCGCCGGCCGCTGCTCCAGGCGCTGGAGCCGGGGGAGGGCGGGGCGCCGGTCCTGCTGATCGACGAGCTCGACCGCACCGACGAGGCCTTCGAGGCCTTCCTGCTCGAGGTCTTGTCCGACTTCCAGGTGACCATCCCCGAACTCGGCACCGTGCGCGCGCCCGAGCCGCCGCTGGTGATCCTGACCTCGAACCGCACCCGCGAGATCCACGACGCCCTCAAGCGCCGCTGCCTCTATCACTGGGTCGATTACCCGGATGCGGAACGCGAATTGCAGATCCTGCGCACCCGTCTGCCCGGTGCGCCCGAGGCCCTGTCGCGCCAGGTCGTCGCCTTCGTGCAGGCGATCCGCAAGGAGGACCTGTTCAAGGCGCCGGGCGTCGCCGAGACCCTGGACTGGGCGACCGCCCTCGTCGAGCTCGACGCCGTCGCCCTCGACCCAGCCCTGGTCATCGACACGCTCGGCGTGCTGCTGAAGTACCAAGACGACATCCAGGCGATGCAGGGCGGGCGCGCCAAGGCGCTGCTCGACGAGGTGAGATCGTCCGCCGGATGAGCGATGATCACCCGGGCACCGGCCGGCTCCCCGACAACATCGCCTACTTCGCCCGGGCCCTGCGCGCCGCCGGTGTGCCGGTCGGGCCCGGCGACGTGATCGACGCCGTCGAGGCGGTCGAAGCCGCCGCCATCGGCAGCCGCGAGGATTTCTACTGGACGCTGCACGCCGTGCTGGTGCGCCGCCACGAGCATTCGGCTTTGTTCGCCGAGGCCTTCCGGCTGTTCTGGCGCCGGCGCGACCTCATCGAGAAGATGATCGCCCAGATGTCGCCGGTCGCCCCCGACAAGGCGCCGCCGAAACCCCCGAATGCCGGGGCGCTGCGGGTGCAGGAGGCCCTGTCGCCGAAGACGGAGCGGCCGAAGCCCAAGGTTACGGAGGAAGACCTCACCACCGTCACCCTGTCGGTGTCGCAGGCCGAGGTGCTGAAGGCCAAGGACTTCGCCCAGATGAGCGCGGAGGAGGTGGCGCAGGCCCGCCGCCTCATCGGCGCGCTCCGGCTGCCGGACGACGCGACCCGCACGCGGCGGTTCGAGGC
>JAEWKL010000709.1 GCA_023386115.1 Pseudomonadota bacterium | reverse complement strand
CGCATGACGAGCTCGCGCAGGAGGGCGCTCGGCCTCGACGCGTCGCGGCGCGTCGCCGGACCGGCCGTCCCTCCTCCCAGGATTCGGTCCCACACCCGCCGACCATGGCGCAGCAGGCGCTCGCGCGCCTCGTCGGGCAGATCCTGCCAGAGGGCGGGGGCGCTCAGGCGCAGGCCCGCCACCGCCTCGTCGATGCCGACCCCGCGGTGTCCCGCCTCCCGAACCAGCGCACGCAGGGCACGCACCAGGGCCGCGGCGCCGGTCCCGAGGGGCAGGTCGGCCGGGTCGAGACGGAGCGCGCGGATCGCGGCGTTCCTCTCCCGCGGCGGAATCCCCGGGACCGGCGGTTGCAGGGCGAAGGCCAGTACCGCGGCGCGCCCGAGATAGGTGATGCCGTCGGCCGTCCGGGCCGCCACGCCCTGCGACGTGGACGAAACAGACAGGCAGGTCGCCTCGGCGACGTGGAGACGCCCCGCATGCTGCCGGAGCGCCTCGACGAGATGCAGGGGCTCGGTCGGCAGCGGGCCCGTCTCCGCCGCCAGCAGGGTCGCGAACTCGCCGCGGCGCAGGCGGCGACAGCGCGTGCCTTGCGCCTCGATCACGGTGACCTGCACCCGCGCCTCGCGGCGCAGCAGGTGGGAGGCCAGCACCAGGCCGCTCGCGCTCGCACCGATCACCAGGACGTGGCGGCCGCGGGCGGCGGGGGCAGGCCCGGCCTCCAGAAGGCTGGTTCCTGTGTGCTGCGTATCCGGCATCGATCGGTCCCCGGCACGGTTGGGCAGGCGCTGATGGGACGCCAGTCTCTTCGCACCGCGACGGCCGGTCAACGAGAATGTTCTTTTTATAGAACTCCCAGCGGAGGAATTATCTGCCGCCTCTCGCGTGCGACGGGGAATATGGGTGTCCCATGTCCCGGCATTCGCCCTCCTTGACCGGCAATTCGACCGGAGGCCAAGCAATCCGGAACCGGCTTGATGGACTATGTTCTTTTAAAAGAACGTACGCCAGATTCCCTCTCGTCCTGGAGCACCGGCGTCATATCCCTCACGCGCCGCCACGCGACCCGCCGGCTCCTGAGCGCCGCCGCGGGCGCCGCCCTGCCCGCAATCCCGTCCGGCACCCCGCTCCTCACCGCCCCGGCCGAGACGCCGCTGCGCGGCGGCACGCTCAGCTGGGTGTCCTTCCCCGAGCCGCAGGCGATCATCGCCATCAACACCACCTCGGGCACCGGCCAGACCATCGGCATATACGGTGAGATGCGGGTGAGTGCGGTCGGCGAGGTCGACGGCGATATGATCCAGGTCGTCTTCACCGATCGGGTGAGTGGGCGCCGAATCATCTCGGCCCGCGCGGCAAGCCGAAAGGAGCGAAGGGAATGGCACGCGTTAGTCTTGAAGACCTCCGCAACGTTGCCGCTCCGATAGACCGGGCGAAGATCGACGCGCCGACGGAGGAGGACATCCGCCGCCACATGATCGAGGACGGCGAGGATCCCGACGAGGAACCGACCGGTTATCGTCTGGTGTGGCCGATCGCGGCGATCCGGTCGCGGCTCGGCATGACCCGGAGCGTCTTCGCCGGCGCCCTCGGCGTGCCCGTCGCGACCCTGCGCAACTGGGAGCAGGGCCGGACCCAGCCGGATCCGGCGGCTGTCGCCCTGCTGCGCATCGTGGAGCGCGAGCCCGAGGCTGCCTTCCGGGCGCTCGGCATCGCGTTTCCGGCGCCGGCCGAGCCGCAGGGCTGACGCCTCGCTACCACGCGGGTTCGAGGAACCCGCCGTAACGGTCGAGCAGGAACTGCTTCACCTGCGGCGAGCGATAGGTGGCGATGAAGGCGGTGAGCCGCGCGTCGTCGCGGTTGTTCGGACGCGCCACGAAGCTCAGCGTATAGTGCCGGTCGCCGGCCCCATCGGTGATGAGGGCGGTCTTGGGGTCGCCGCCGGCGGCGATCAGGTAGGTGAAGCTGATCTGGGCCAGAGCCACGTCGTCGAGGACGCGGGGAAGCTGCGCGGCGTCGAGTTCGAGGATGCGCAGGCCCTTCGGGTTCTGCACGACATCGGCCACGGTGACCTCGTCGCCGAGACCCGGCTTGAGGGAGAGCAGGCCGGCCTTCTCGAGCAGGTGCAGGCCGCGAGCGGCGTTGACCGGGTCGTTGGCGATCGCGACCGATGCCCCCTGCGGCACGTCCTCCAGGCGCTTCACGGACTTCGAGAACAGGCCGACCGGCAGGATGATGGCGGGCGCGACCGGCACCAGGGCGTAGCCCCGCGCCTTGATGGCGCTGGTCAGGAAGGGCACGTGCTGGAAGAGGTTGGCGTCGAGGCTGCCGGTCGCCACCGCCTCGTTCGGCGTGACCCAGTCGGTGAACTCGACGATCTCGACGCTTTGCCCTTGCGCCTTGGCGAGCGTGGCGGCGACGCCGAGGGTCTGGCCGACCGGGCCGGCGGTGGTGCCGATGCGCAAGGGGGACGCGGCGCGGGCGCTTCCGATGACGGACGCCGCGAGGGCGGTGCCGAGGACGGCCCGGCGGGTGAGGAGGGCCGTCATCACGCAGCCACCGCAACTGCGGCCCGGGGCGTGCGGTGCGCCAAGGCCTCGACGAGCTGCCCGGCAGCCTGGCCCCTCCGGGCCTGCAGGGCCGGCTCGGCAGGGCGGCCGTCGCTGAA
>JAEWKL010000615.1 GCA_023386115.1 Pseudomonadota bacterium | reverse complement strand
CTTGCGCATGGGCGGGTCGTGGGGCGGGGGGGCGGGCGCGTACCGGCTACGGGCCCGCGAGGCTCAGCCTTCCGGGTGAATGACGGTTGCTCTCTCGCCTGACACCAAGCCTCCGCCCGCGCCAAGTCAAGCTTCGGGGCCGGTCCCATGGCGCTTTCGCGGCTCCTGGTGTGCGGGGGGCACACCCGTTCCCGGGGGAGCGCGCGCGCGCCGCGGTTTGCCTCGCCCCGGCGACGCACTAAGACGGGTTTCACAGGCCCCCGGAACAGATGTCAGCCCGCATGAGCAGCGAGACCGCCCCCGAGACGAAGCCCGTCGGCCCCGGCGATCAGGTGCTCCTGGTCGACGGCTCGTCCTTCATCTTCCGGGCCTATTTCCAGTCGATCAACCAGCCCGAGCGCTACAATTTCCGGCCCTCCGACGGGTTGCCGACCGGGGCGGTGCGGCTGTTCTGCGCCAAGCTCGCGCAGTTCGTGCAGGAGGGCGCCGCCGGCGTGATGCCGACCCATCTCGCCATCGTGTTCGACAAGTCCGAGGGCTCGTTCCGGAAGGAGATCTTTCCGGACTACAAGGGCCACCGGCCCGACGCCCCCGACGACCTCAAGCGCCAGATGCCCCTGATGCGTGACGCGGTGCGGGCCTTCGGCCTGCACCCGATCGAATTGCAGCGCTACGAGGCCGACGACCTGATCGCGACGTATGCCCGCCAGGCGGAGGCGCGGGGGGCCGGCGTCATCATCGTATCCTCCGACAAGGACCTGATGCAGCTCGTCGGCGACCTCGTGCGCTTCTACGACTTCGAATCGGGCCAGAAGGGCAAGCCGGGCTACCGGCCCGAGCGCAACCTCGACCGCGCCGCCATCCTGGAGCGCTGGGAGGGGTTGGGGCCGGAGCAGATCGGCGACGCGCTGGCGCTCATCGGCGACACCTCCGACAACGTGCCGGGCGTGCCGGGCATCGGCCTCAAGACCGCGGCTTCCCTCATCAAGGAGTTCGGCAGCCTGGAGGCGCTGCTGGAGAAGGCGGCGACGATCAAGCAGCCCAAGCGCCGCGAGACCTTGCTCGCCAATATCGACCAGGCGCGGCTGTCGCGCCGGCTCGTCGCCCTGGACGAGCAGGTGCCGGTGCCGGTGCCCCTCGACGACCTCGGGCTTCCGAAGCCCGACCCCGAGCGCCTGGTCGGCTTCCTGAAGGCGATGGAGTTCAACACCCTGACGCGCCGCATCGCCCAGATGCTGCACGTCGACCCCGAGGCGGTGCGGCCCGATCCCTCCCTGCTGCCGGAGGGCGCCGATCCCGGCTTCTCGAACGAGAAGGGCGGCAGCGACGTGACGCCGTTCTTCGGCGACGCGCCGGATGCGGCCCAGACTCCAGCCGCAGCCGAGATCGATCCCTTCGCCGATCTCGACCTGCCGGACGCCCCGCCCAAGCCCAGGCCCCCGGCCGAGGCGACGCCCACCACCCTGGTGACGGCCCGGGCGGCGGAGGCTGTCAAGCCCTTCGACACAGCGTCCTACGAGACCATCACCACGGTCGAGAGCCTGGACGCCTGGATCGCCGAGGCGGTCGAGGTCGGCGTCGTCGCGGTCGATACCGAGACGACGGCGCTCGACGCCAACAAGGCCGACCTCGTCGGCGTGTCGCTCGCCACCGCGCCGGGGCGTGCCGCCTACATCCCCTTGAGCCATCGCGGCGGCGAGGACCTGTTCGGCGGCGGCCTGCTGCCGGGGCAGCTCCCCTGGGAGGCCGTGAAGGAGCGCCTGAAGCCGCTGCTCGAGAACCCGGCGGTGCTCAAGGTCGGCCAGAACATCAAGTACGACTGGCTGGTGCTCGCCCGCCACGGCATCGAGGTCCGGCCCTTCGACGACACGATGCTGATCTCCTACGTGCTCGATGCCGGCAAGGGCTCGCACGGCATGGACGAATTGGCCCGCCGCCATCTCGGCCACCAGCCGATCACCTTCGCGGACGTCGCCGGGACCGGGCGCCAGAAGGTCACCTTCGACCGCGTCGCCCTCGACAAGGCGACGGCCTACGCGGCCGAGGACGCCGACGTGACCCTGCGCCTGTGGCGGCTGATGAAGCCGCGGCTCGCCGCCGAGCGCCGCGCCACCGTCTACGAGACCCTGGAGCGGCCCCTGGTGCCGGTGCTGGCGCGGATGGAGCGCGAGGGCATCAAGGTCGATCGCCAGATGCTGAGCCGGCTCTCGGGCGATTTCGCCCAGTCCCTGGCGCGGCTGGAGGACGAGATCCAGGAGATGGCAGGCGAAAAGTTCTCGGTCTCGTCGCCCAAGCAGATCGGCGACATCCTGTTCGGCAAGATGGGCCTGCCCGGCGCGAAGAAGACACCGTCCGGCCAATGGGCGACGCCCGCGACGCTCCTCGACGAGCTGGCCCAGGCCGGCCACGAGCTGCCGGCGAAGATTCTCGAATGGCGCCAGCTCTCCAAGCTGAAATCGACCTACACGGACACCCTGCAGGAGCACATGCATCCGGACACCAAGCGGGTGCACACCTCGTTCTCGCTCGCGGCCACCACGACGGGCCGCCTGTCCTCGTCCGATCCGAACCTGCAGAACATTCCGGTCCGCACCGCCGAAGGCCGAAAAATCCGCACGGCCTTCATTTCG
>JAEWKL010000611.1 GCA_023386115.1 Pseudomonadota bacterium | reverse complement strand
AGCGACCTTCGCGGCCTGGCTCGACCGGCTCGGACGCGGCATCGCGGCGACCGTCAACCTCCTCGACCCGGACGTGATCGTGCTGGGCGGCGGCCTCTCGACGAACCCCGAGATCGACGACGCGCTTCCCGGCTGCGTCGCCCCGCACGTCTTCGGCGGCGGCTTCGACACCCCGATCCGGCGGAGCCGCCACGGCGACGCCTCCGGGGTGCGCGGAGCGGCGTGGTTGTGGAACGATCCGGATGCGCCTGCCGCGTGAGGCGTGCTAGGCGATTGTTTCGATCGCCGATCCGCCATCGGGAGACAAGACCGTGCCGGCCAGACCCGTCGATCTCGACCCGGCCTCGATCCGCATCCTCGAGCACCTGCAGCAGGACAGCGAGGTCGGCATCGGCGACCTCGCCGAGGCGGTCGGCCTCTCGACTTCGCCGTGCTGGCGCCGGGTCGCCGACCTCAAGGCGCGGGGCATCATCCGGCGCTGCGTCGCGGTGGCCGATCCGCAGGCCCTGGGCCTCCATGTCAACGTCTTCGTCCACGTCTCACTGGAGAAGCAGAATCAGGCCGCCCTCCAGGCCTTCTCCGATGCCATCCGGCATCGGCCCGAGGTGATGGAATGCTACCTGATGAGCGGCGAGGCCGATTACATGCTGCGCGTCGTGGTCGAGGATCTGGCCCAGTACCAGCGGTTGATCGTCGATCACCTCACCCGGATACCCGGCGTGGCGAAAATCCGGTCGAGCTTTGCGCTGGATCAGGTGAAATACACGACGGCATTACCTTTGGATCATTTGAAGTAACAATGGTCTTTCTTCGGGCTCGTTGATCGAAATCACGATTCCGAAATCCTCTCCGTCATCCCGAGTTCCGCGTTCGCGGCCCCGGGATGGGCGGAGAGGATGTTGCGACGACGCGGCTCAGGCGCTCCGCACCGCCTTCGCCCCGCGCGCGAAATACGCCTGCCGCTCGCCCTCCGCCCGGCTGAACGCTGCCCGCACCTGAAGCAGATCCTTGCGGGTGAGGAGACCGACGAGCCGGCCGCTCGCCGGATCGGTGACCGGCAGGCGGCCCTGGCCGGTCGCGAGCATCAGGTCGATGGCGTGCGCCGTGACGTCGTCGGGGTGGACCAGGGCCAGGGCGGCATCCGAGACCCGCTCGTCGAGGCGCTCCCCCTCATGCCCGCCCTCGGTCGTCCACAAGAGTGCATCGGCCCGCGAGACGAGGCCGACCGGGCGCCCGGCCTCGTCCACCACCGGGTAGATCCGATGCCGGCCGGTCTCCAGCACCGCGACCGCCTCCGGCACCGGCAAGTCGCCCGGCAGGGTGTCGACGGCGCCCACCATCACGTCCTTGACGCGGGTGAATTCATGCGGGTCGATGCCGTATTCGCGGGTGATGTGCTGGCCGCGCCGGGCGATCTTTTCCGTGAGGATCGAGCGCTTGAGCAGCAGCACCGTCACCGCGTAGGCGGCGGCCGAGGCTGCGAGCAGGGCGGGGAGCGCGTGCACGTCCCCGGTCAGCTCGACGGCGAACAGCGCGCCGGTGAGCGGAGCCCGCATCGTGCCCCCGAGCATCGCCGCCATGCCGAGGAGCGCCCAGAAGCCCGGATCGCCCGGCATCACGGTCCCGATCAGCCAGCCCATCGCCCCGCCGAGGATCAGGAGCGGCGCGAGCACGCCGCCGGAGGTGCCCGACGACAGGGCGACGAGCCAGATCGCGGCCTTGATCCCCAAGATCAGCAGCACGGCCTTCAGCGCGAGATGACCGCCGAGCAGATCGGCGATGACGTCGTAGCCGACCCCGAGCGCCCGGGGCTCGATCAGCCCGCCGAGGCCGACGGCGACGCCGCCGAGCGCCGGCCACCACATCCAGTGGATCGGCAGGCGCTCGAACGCGTCCTCGCAGGCATAGAGCAGCCGGGTCAGCAGGCCCGACAGCAGCCCCGCCGCGACCCCGAGGCCGGCGCAGGCGACGAGGCCCCACCATGGCAGCGCCGGATCGGCCGCGAAGGGAAACAGCGGCCCCGCACCGAACAGGGACGGGCGCAAAACCGTCGCGGTGACGGCCGCGGCGGCCACGGGGATGAAGCTGCGCGGGCGCCATTCGAACAGCAGGAGCTCGACCGCGAGCAGCACGGCGGCGACCGGCGTGCCGAAGATCGCCGTCATGCCGGCGGCCGCCCCGGCGACCAGGAGGGTCTTCCGCTCGGCGGCGCTCAGGTGGAAGAACTGCGCGAAGAGCGAGCCGAGGGCGCCGCCCGTCATGATGATCGGTCCCTCGGCGCCGAACGGCCCGCCGGTCCCGATCGAGATCGCCGAGGAGACGGGCTTGAGCACCGCGACCTTCGGCGACATCCGGCTGCCGCCGATCAGGATCGCCTCGATCGCCTCCGGGATGCCGTGTCCGCGGATTTTCTCCGAGCCGAATCGTGCCATCAGGCCGATCGCGAGGCCGCCGAGCGGCGGCAGGCCGACCATCCACAGGGAGGGCTTCGCCTCGGCCAGGGAGGCGATGCCGGCATCGAACCGCCCGAACCAGGCGAGGTTGGTGACGAGCGCGATCAGGGCGAGGAGCACCCAGGCCGCGACGGTGCCGGCAAGCCCGATCAGCACCGCCATGGCGACGAGGACGAGGAGGCGCCGGTCGGCGCGGAAATCGGCGAGGGCGCGGCGCCGGGCGGGCGCGGCGTTGGGGGAGGCGGACATGCGGCGATGGTCGAGAGTGGTTGCGATACCGAGCGATATATATCGTAATGCGATATTTTCAAACAGGACGGGGAGCCGATGAACGAGGAAGCGGGAGAACGGTTGTCGCGGGAGGAATATGCGGCGATCGCGGCTTTCCGGCTGGAGCTGCGGCGGTTCCTCGCCTTCAGCGAGGCGGCGGCCGCGAAGGTCGGGCTGCCGGCCCAGCAGCATCAGGCGCTCCTGGCCATTGCCGGACATGACGGTCCGCCGACGGTCGGGTTCGTGGCCGAGCAACTCCTGGTGGCACCCCAGACCGCGGCCGAGCTCGTCTCACGCATGGTCGAGGCGGGCCTCCTGACAAAGGCGGCCTCGCCCCAGGATCGCCGCCGGCTGGCCCTCACGCCGACGCCGAAGGCCGAGGCGCTCCTGGCCCGGCTGACCGCGGCGCATCTGGAGGAGTTGCGGACGCTGGAGCCGGCTTTGACGAAGGCGCTCGGCCGCATCCAGCGCCGCTCGATCGAGGGGTGAGAGAACCTCGTCGTCGGGTCGGACAGTCGGGTGCGCAAGACACCCCCGTGCGTGCCCTGGCCGTTGCGACGCGCCCTCCGGCGGCGCCGAACCGGCCGAGGAGCAGGGGAGGGCTCGTC
>JAEWKL010000595.1 GCA_023386115.1 Pseudomonadota bacterium | reverse complement strand
CCCGCCTCGGGACTCGCGGGAGCGGGCGGGGAACGGGGGCGGCGCACGGGCGCCGGCCGCTGGGCCGGCTCGGTCGAGCCGGCCCATCAGGGATACAGCGGCACGCAGTGACCCGACCCAGGCAAGGCGCCGTCGGAGCCCGGTCCGGGCGCGCCGCCGCGGAGCGGCCGGGGGGTTGCGGGAGCGGGTGCCGGGCGGAAGGGGCATAGGGCACCGCCTTCTTCGCCTAGCAGCTTCCGCGCTGCAGGAGCACCGCCGGGACCGTCAGCGCCAGGATCATCAAATCGTCCCGCAGGCTCCAGTTCGCGGCGTAGCGGACGTCCAGCGCAATGCGCTCCGCGTAGGAGCAGTTGCTACGCCCGCTGATCTGCCACAGGCCGGTGATGCCGGGCTTCACCGAGACGTAGTAGGCGAGAGCGTCCTCGTACCGGGCGCACTCGGCCGGAACGATCGGCCGCGGGCCGATCAGGCTCATGTCGCCGGCCAGCACGTTCAGCACCTGCGGCAGCTCGTCGAGGCTCGATTTGCGCAGGAAGCGGCCGAGCGGCGTCACGCGCGGGTCGTCGGCGAGCTTCTGCGTCGCGGCCCATTCACGGGCTGCGTCGGGGTTGGCCCGCAGGTGACGCTCGAGGGCCCCGTCGGCGTCGAGCACCATGGAGCGGAACTTGTAGCAGGCGAAGAGCCGTCCGCCCTTCCCCACCCGGGTCTGCCGGAACAGAGCCGGCCCGCCGTCGGAGAGGCGCACCACGAGGCAGAGCAGCAGCAGCAGCGGTGCCAGGCTGACGAGGACCAGGAGGGCAATGCTGATGTCGAGGCCGCGCTTGGCCAGCAACTGGCCCTTCAGGGAGCCCACGTCCGGCGCGCGATCCGCCAGCGCTACCGGGGGAGTGAAGAGCAGGTTTTGTTCGACCGGCGCAGCCGATGTCGTGGGCAGAGAATCGCCCGCCATGAGGCCTCCGTATCCTGATCCAGGGAATTCGAGTCATGACGACCGGTCGAGGACAGTGTCGACCGCGTCGGGGGCGTCAGGTGGCGTCAGGTGGCGGGATGCACGTCCTGCGCAGCCGAAGACGGGCCCAGGGACCGTCCGTCCGCCTCGCCGCCCTCGCATGCGACAATTTGAATGCAGAAGCCCCGGAACGGTTTCCGGCCACTCAGCATTGCACCGCAACGTGCGCAGTGCACCTGCGAAGCGTCGGTCAGGTCGTCCGCCACAGACACCTCCAATCCGCCGCACTCCCTGCAGGGAACCAGGTCCATCAAGCTCTCCTCTCGTACGGGCTTGCATGCAGACCGCATAGTCAAGCTAAGGCCGCTGATCTCTCATCTATTGAGCTTGTCATCGCCCTTTAACCACGGTATTTGGTGCAGCGCAAGATGGTTAATAGATCGTAAATCGTGACAAATAGGCCACCCTGTGACTCTATAGCATCACTATGTGGTGTCATTTTCGGCTGCATTGCGGAGGCAATTACTCAATATTTCGCAATCTCAAGCAAATCGTGCGGTAATGATGAGCGAGGCAAGATGATTACACTGATCGTGCCGACTCGAAATCGATCGAGAATTCTAAGGATAACAGCGAGTTCATATTTTCAACAAGAACTTGTTGATGAAATACTGATCATTGATGACGCGGGCAACGAAGACACGGAGGCGGTCGTGGCCGAAATTGCGGCGCGGTACCCCCATGTTGTCGCCCGGGTCCTGCGCAATCATGCGAGGCTCGGCGCCTCGCAGTCGCGAAATGTCGGCGTCGCCGCGGCGAAGAACGAGTTCGTTCTTTTCTGTGACGACGATGAGCGGCTCGAACCGCATTACGCCCGCACCTGCCTTGCGAAACTGGAAGCGCACGACGCGGCGGCGGTCTCAGGACGCCGCGTCTACATGCTGCCGGGTGAGACGCCCGAGGCGGCCGTCGCGCGCTTCGGCGAAGGCCTGCGACGCACCAAGCCGTTCCGTCCGCTCATCTGCGAGTACGTCAACGGCGCCGCCTTCCCCGGGGATCTTGAGCTTCCGATCACCAACGCGGTCATCCTGACCCGCCGGAGCCTGCTGCTCGCCCACCCGTTCGACCCGTTCTACGCCCGCGGCAACGGATACCGCGAGGAGACGGACTTCCAGATGAACCTCTACACCAGGGGCTACAGGATCATCGTCACGAACGATTGCCACAGCATCCACCTGCCACTGGCCGAGGTGACGGGCGGCGGCCAGAGGACCGGCCGGATCAAGCGCATTGCCTGGTCGATCTACTACACCGATTATTTCTTCAGAAAATACTACCAGAAATACGCGGCGCGGCAGGGGCTGCGGGCGCCGCGATCGGTTGCCCTCGCGGCCTTCTCGGCTTTCGCAGTCTACCGCACGCTCCTGCGCCCGCTGATCTACCCGCTGGCGATAGCGCTCCTCGCCCGCCGCCCCGCCGCCCGTCTGGAGGTGGCGCGATGACCGGCCGGATCCATCGCCGTCAGATGCTCGCGGGTGGGCTCGCCGCCTGTGCCCTGCGCTCGACCGCCGGCGTCGCTGCGCAGGAGCAGCGCGCGCCCGGCCCGCCGCCCGGCTACGGCCTCGTCTTCGCGGACGAGTTCGACAGCTCCGATCTCGGCCGGATCAACGAGGAGGGGACTGGAGGCCGGCCCGGAGCGCCCGCTTGGCGCAGCCGCTACCGGCACGCTCGCAAGGACGTGATCAACCAGGAGAAGCAGATCTACATGGACGCGGCCTTCGCCGGCACGGCCAACCGGCCGCTCGGCGTCCAGCCCTTCCGGATCGCCGACAGCGTGCTGGAAATCCGCGCCGCCCCGGCCGACCCGCAGCGCGTCCGGCCGTTCATCTGGAACCAGCGCTACACCTCCGGCTGCATCTCCACCGAGCGCAGCCACGCGCAATGCTACGGCTACGTGGAGGTGCGCGCGCGCCTGCCCCGCGGGCGCGGCTTCTGGCCTGCCTTCTGGCTCCTGCCGACGAAGGTCCGGGGCCCGCAGGAACTCGACATCCTCGAAGCCTCGGGCGCGCGTCCGTCGAGCATCTGGAACAACGTGCACGGGGCCGACCAAGCCGCCTACGGCCGCCGGAACCCGAGCGGGCTCCCGTTTCCGGGGCGCTGGTTCGACGGGGTCGGCGCGGTCACAGAGAGCTTTCACACCTACGCCCTCGACTGGACGCCCGAGCGGCTGACCTTCCTGTTCGACGGCGCCCCAACCGCTGAACTCCGCGATCACGGCATCCACGACGAGATGTACTTCCTCGCCAACCTCGCGGTGGGCAGCCACGACCCGAACTGGATCCCCGATCCGGACGACACCACGCCCTGGCCGGGCGTGCTCGCCATCGACCACGTGCGCTTTTACGCGAGGGCCTGAGGATGCCGCCCCGCGCCGAGGCGCCGGACGGCGTCGCCCGGGCCCTCATGGTCGGCCTTCTCCTGGCCAACACCGTGCTGCAGAAGATCGCCCTGCCGGGGAGCGGCGGCGGGCTGCCCTTGAGCCTGCCGGTTACTTTCGGGCTCCTCGGGGCCGGCATCGCCCTTGGCCGCCTCGTGCCGCTCGCGAGCGTCGCCCTCGCGCTCGTCGCCACCGCCGGAGCCCTTGTCCTGACCACGGGCCTGAGCCCGATGCCGGGCTTCTCGGCGAACGCCGCCGCCCTGGTGCTCACGCTGCTGATCCCCTACGCCTTCTCGTTCCGACCGGGGCTCCTGCCACGCGACTTCGCCTATGGGCTCTTCGTCTCGGCCGCCCTCGTGTTCGCCGTCATCGGCATCGTCCAGTTCTTCGCGCAGTTCGTGATCGGGGCCGACCGCGCCTTCCTCCTCGACACGGCGCTTCCCGAGACCCTGATCCTCTCAGGCTTCAACAACCTCAACGAACTCACCTACGAATCGTCGATCTACAAGACCAACGGCTTCTTCCTGCTCGAAGCCTCCTTCCTCAACCAGATGCTGTGCGTCGCGGTCCTGATCGAGCTGATCACGCGGCGGCGCCTGCCCTGCCTCGCGTTGCTCGTGGCCGGCATCCTCGTGACCTATTCGGGCACCGGGCTGATGATGCTCGCTGCGATCGCGCCGGCCTACCTGATCGAGAAGCGGCAGTTAGGGCTCCTGATCTTCGGAGCGGTCGCCGCCGTCGCCTTCGTTCTCGTCGCCGATACGATCGGTCTCGGCCTCTTCATCGACCGTGCCGCCGAGTTCAACTCGCGGGACTCGAGCGCCTTCGCGCGCTTCCTCTCCATTTTCTACCTGATGGCCGACTACGTCTGGACCAGCCCGGCCGGCATTCTATTCGGCAACGGCCCTGGATCGGTGCGCGAACACTTCCTCTCTGTGAACTTTGCGCCTTTCGATCCGAGCTGGGGTAAGATCATGTACGAATACGGCGTGATCGGATTTGCGGCCTATTTCTCGTTCATATTCTTCTGTGTCTTCCGGTCGGAAGGTTCTCTGTACCTGAAGTTCGCGCTCATCCTGCAATTCATGTTCCTGGGGGGCTACGTCGCGATCATGCCGGTCCATATCGAGATCTGGATGCTGCTGATCTGGCCGGTCCCGGCCGCTTCGGCCGCCGCGGTCATCCGCCGTCCGGCCCTGCTGGCCCGGCTGGCCTGAGCACCCCCACTTTCCCCGGATCCGGAGACCGCCATGGACGTGACCGTTCTGATCTGCACGCGAGACCGACAGGCGATGCTGGCCCGCGTGCTCGACTCGCTGACAGCGCTTCGCGTGCCGCCGGGCCTCACCTTCGAGGTGCTGGTTGTCGACAACGGCAGCCGTGACGGCACTGGCGAGTGCGTCGCGGGCTTTGCCGGGCGCCTACCGATCCGCTGCGTACGAGAGGAGGTCGCGGGCCTGTCGCAGGCTCGCAACCGCGGCGTGCGCGAGGCGCGCGGCGACCTGATCCTCTGGACGGACGACGATGTGCTCGTCGATCCTGGCTGGCTGTCCGCCTACTGGCAGGCCGCCGCCGCGCAGCCCGAGGCCGCCTTCTTCGGCGGGCGCGTCACGCCCGTGCTGGAGGGGCCGAGCCCGGCCTGGGTGACGCAGAACCGCGACCTCCTCGAGCACCTCCTGGCCGAGCGGGATTTCGGCGACGCCCCCTTCGCCTTCTCGCCGGATGACGAGCGGCTGCCCTTCGGGGCTAACTTCGCGGTCCGCGCGGCCGTGCAGCGCCGGCACGCCTACGACACGGATCTCGGCGTGTCGCCCACCCTGCGCCGCTCCGGCGAGGAAACCGCCGTCCTGCGGGCGATCCTGCGCGAGGGCGGCAGCGGTTGGTGGGTGCCTCAGGCCGCGGTCGCGCACTTCTTCCCGCTCAAGCGCCAGACCTTCGCCTACGTGCTCCAGCATTACCGCGCCTACGGCGAGACGGCGGCCTATCTCGCGGCGCGGCAGGGGGCCCCGCTCTCTCCCTGGGCGAGCGCGGCCGGCTGGAAGTCCCTGCACGACCTCGCGAAGTCGCGGCTCGCCATCGCGCTCGGCGCCCTTCTCGCCCGCCCGCGCTTGCGCCTGCGCCACACCTGCTACTACGGCTTCAACAGGGGGCTCATCGACTTCTGGCTCCAATCCCGGGCGGGAGCCCGCTGATGGGGGCCCATTCCGGACGCCAAGAGGTCGCATCGCCCATGCCGGGCGAGGCCGCCGGAGCCAATCTCGGCCGGCGCGCCGCGCAGGGCCTGCTCTGGTTCCTGGCCCAGAACCTCGCCGCCCGCGTCTCCGGCCTGGCCGCGCAGGTGGTGCTGGCGTGGCTGCTGCTGCCCTCCGATTTCGGCAAGGTCGGCCTCGCGCTGACCGTGTCGAGCCTCGCCGGCACCCTGGTGAATTTCGGCATCGACGATATCCTGCTCCAGCGGCAGCAGCGCATGCACCGCTGGATCGACTCCGCGTTCTGGATGAGTGCCGCCCTCGGCTCCGGCAGCGCGCTGGCGGTGCTCGCCGTTGCGCCGCTCGGGGCTTCGGCCTACGGCAGCCCCGACCTTGTCGGGCTGCTCGCGTGGCTCGCGGCCGCGCTCGCCATCGGGTCGCTGGCGACGGTGCCCGCCGCCCTCATCCGCGCCGGCCTCGACTTCCGCTTCCTCGCCCTGTTCAATTCCGTCGAGGTGGTGTCGATCCAAGCCCTCACCGTCCTGCTCGCCTGGGCGGGGGCGGGCGCCTACAGCTTCGTCGTTCCGGTCCCGCTCCTCGCCCTCGTGAAGGTCGTGGTGTTCTGGCGCCGCGCGCGCCCCGCCTTCGGGCGCCCGCCGCGCCGCCGGCAGGTTCGGGCCTTCGGCAGTCGCGGACTGATGGTCTGCGGCACCCGCGTCCTCGGCGAGGGGGTCTCGCAGGGCGGCGCCATCGTGCTCGGCCTGGTGGCGACCCCTGACGTGGTCGGGCTCTACGTCTTCGCCTTCCGTCTCGCGGCCCTGCCGGTGCGAATGCTCGCCGGCACCTTCCAGAACGTGCTATTCCCGACCCTGGCGCAGCTCAACGGCGACCCGGCCAGGCAGGTGGCCTCCGCGTTCAAGGCCGGGCGGCTCCTCGCCTTCGTGGTGATGCCGCTCTGCTTTCTGCAGGCGGCCGTGGCGGATCCGGCCCTGCACCTCCTGTTCGGCAGCAAGTGGGAGGGCGCGATCCCGCTCGCCCAGATCCTCAGCCTCGGGCTGCCCTTCGACGCGGTGTCGTGGGTCGCGGGCGCGCTCCTGAGCGCGCGCGGCGCCTTCGGCTTCGCCTTCCGCTACTCCTGCGTGAGCACGCTCGCCTTCTTCGCCGCCGTCGTGCTGGGCGGCCTCGTCCACCCGCCGGTCGGCGTCGCGGTCGCCATCGGCCTCTACTACGCCCTGCTGCCCGTCGTCGTGACGGCACTGATCTTCCGCTCGCCCGAGATCCGCCTTCCGGCCGTTGCGGCGCTCTTCGCCGTGCCGGCCGTCCTGGCGACCGCCGCGGTCGGCGCCGCCTACCTCGTCTCGCTCTCGGATCTCCTCGTCGGCCGCGACACGCTCCGCCTCGTGGTGATCACCGGCATCGCGGGGCCGCTCTACCTCGTCCTCGTGCGGCTCGCCGCACCCGACATCGCGGCGGATCTCACGGCGCGAATCCGCGCGCTCATCACGGCCCGGCGCCTCGCCGCCCTCGAGCAGGGAGCCGCCGCGTGATCCCCTCGCGCCCCGAGATCCTCGCCCGCTTCCTGCCGGCGGCGCGGTCGGCCGACCTCGTGACCTTCGACCTGTTCGACACCCTCCTGCGGCGGCGCTGCGGCCCACCCGAGGCGGTGTTCGCGCTCCTCTCCGAGCGGGCGCGGAT
>JAEWKL010000578.1 GCA_023386115.1 Pseudomonadota bacterium | reverse complement strand
GCGCGGGGGGGGGGGGGGCCCCCCCCCCCCCCCCCCCCCCACGATCGCGATGAAGCACTAACGACGCCGCAAGGGGCATCGAGGGGAATGATCAGAACACGCACTCCCGGGACGCGCGCTCTCTTGGCAGCCGCGCTCGCCGCGTTCCTGTCGGCCGGCGCCGCCTCGGCCGAGGACCACGGGCCGCTGCCCCACCGCGAGAAGTGGACCTTCTCGGGGATGTTCGGCACCTTCGACCAGGCGCAGCTGCAGCGCGGCTTCCAGGTCTACCGCGAGGTCTGCTCGAACTGCCACAGCCTGAACTACATCCGCTTCCGCAACCTGGAAGAGGAGGGCGGGCCCGACTTCTCCGCCGCCCAGGTCAAGGCGCTGGCGGCCGAGTACAAGGTCAAGGACGGCCCGAACGATTCCGGCGACATGTTCGAGCGGCCCGGCCGCCCGGCGGACAAGATCCCGGCCCCGTTCCCAAACGAGCAGGCCGCGGCCTCCGCCAATGGCGGCAAGGCGCCGCCGGACCTGTCGCTGATGGCCAAGGCCCGCACCTTCGCCCGCGGCGGCCTGTGGTTCATCATCGATTGGCTGCCCTTCATCGGCTACACCGAGCAGGGTCCCGACTACATCCACGCCCTCCTCAACGGCTACAAGGAAGAGCCGCCGAAGGATGTGCAGGTGCCGGCAGGCGGCCACTACAACGAGTATTATCCGGGCCACGTCATCGCGATGCCCAAGCCGCTCAGCGACGGTCAGGTGACCTACGCCAAGGGCGCCGACGGCAAGCCGGTCGTGCCGGAGACGGTCGACCAGTATTCGCGCGACATCACCGCCTTCCTGATGTGGACGGCGGAGCCGCACCTCCTGGCGCGCAAGTCGCTGGGCCTGCGGGCGATCCTGTTCCTGCTCGTGCTGTCCGGCCTGCTCTACTACGTGAAGAAGAAGGTCTGGTCCGACGTCGGCGGCGAGACGCACGGGCTGCAGCCCGAGCTGCACAAGACCAGCTGACCGGCCATTCCGAACCTACCCAGAGGCCCCGAAAGGGGCCTCTTCCTTTAGAGGAGAACCTCATGGTCAAGGCCGTGCTCGGAGTGATCGGCGGGTCGGGCGTCTACGACCTGCCCGGGCTGGAGGACGTGCGCGAGGAGCGGATCAGCTCGCCGTGG
Source organism: Pseudomonadota bacterium (assembly GCA_023386115.1). GTDB lineage: Bacteria > Pseudomonadota > Alphaproteobacteria > Rhizobiales > Beijerinckiaceae > Methylobacterium. Next base: position 10,196 of record JAEWKL010000578.1, on the reverse strand, counting down.
GGCGAGCCCTCGGATGCGCTCCGCATCGGCCGGATCGGCGACACGCCGGTGGTGTTCCTGGCGCGCCACGGGCGCGGCCACCGGCTCTCGCCGTCCGGCATCGACTACCGGGCCAATATCGACGTGCTCAAGCGCGCCGGCGTCACCGACATCGTGGCGCTCTCGGCCTGCGGCTCGTTCCGGCAGGAGCTCTATCCAGGCCTGTTCGTGCTCGTCGACCAGTTCGTCGACCGCACTTTCGGCCGCACCTCGTCGTTCTTCGGCAATGGCTGCGTCGCCCACGTCTCGATGGCCCATCCGGTCGGCCCGGGGCTCCAGGCCCGCATCCTGGCGGCGGCCGAGGCCGAGGAGATCGCGGTCCGGAAGGGCGGCACCTATGTCTGCATGGAGGGGCCGCAATTTTCGTCCTACGCCGAGTCGCTGACCTACAAGGCGCAGGGCTACGACGTCATCGGCATGACCAACATGCCGGAGGCCAAGCTCGCCCGCGAGGCCGAGATCACCTACGCGACCATCGCCATGGTGACCGACTTCGATTGCTGGCATCCTGAGCACGGCGCCGTCGACGTCGCCGCCGTGGTGGCGGTGGCCCGCGCCAACGCCGCCAAGGCCGCCCGGCTGGTGAGCCGCCTCGCCCGCGACTTCCCGGCCGAGCGCGAGCCCTGCCCGGCCGGCTCCGACCGGGCGCTCGACGGCGCGATCATGACCGCGCCGACCCATCGCGATGCAGGCCTGATGGCCAAGCTCGATGCGATCTGCGCCCGGGTGCTGGCGGACGTGTGAGCCCCTTCGTCTCAGGGTTGAACGGGGAGGGCGCGCAAAACCCGCATCCCCCCTGGCGTTTCCGCGGGCTGCCTTTTAACAAGGCAGCCCGTTTCCGTTGGCAACAGTCCCTGCGATGACCGAGATCCCCCTCCGTGCCGGCCGCGTCGACCGGCGCACCGCCGAGACCGACGTCAGCGTCGCGCTCACCCTCGACGGCACCGGTCGCGCCAGCATCGCGACGGGGGTCGGCTTCCTCGACCACATGCTGGAGCTGCTCGCCCGCCACGCCCTGTTCGACCTCGACATCAAGGTGACGGGCGACCTCCATGTCGACCAGCACCACACCACCGAGGATTGCGGCATCGCGCTCGGCCAGGCCTTCGCCCAGGCGCTGGGCGACAAGCGCGGCATCCGCCGCTACGCCGATCTGCATCTGCCTATGGACGAGGCACTGACCCGGGTCGCCGTCGACATCTCCGGCCGTCCGTTCCTGGTGTTCCGCACCGCGTTCGCCCGCGAGAAGATCGGTGCCTTCGACACCGAGCTGGTGCGCGAGTGGTTCCAGGCCTTCGCGATGAATGCCGGCATCACGCTGCACGTCGAGACGCTGTACGGCGACAACCAGCACCACATCGCCGAGAGCTGCTACAAGGGGCTGGCACGTGCCTTGCGGCACGCGGTCGAGGTCGATCCCCGCGAGGGCGGCCGGGTGCCATCGACCAAAGGCTCGCTCTAGAGCCCCTATGCCGCAACGACGGATCCCGGGGGGAACCGGATGACCACCTACACCCTTCACGTGCCCGACGAGGTCGATCCCGGCGAGCCGGAGGCGTTGGACCGCGCCAAGCTGGTGCCGGACGCCTTCGTCTGGCCGGCCTTCTGGTTCTCGGCCCTGTGGTTCTTCTGGCACCGGCTCTGGCTCGCCGGCCTCGTCGTGCTGGCCGTCGAGATCGTGGTCTGGGCCGCTGGATTCGCGCTGGGGTTGAGCCCGGTGGCGGGCTTCGTGATCGCGCTGCTCCTGTCCTGGCTCATCGGGCTCGAGGCCTCGTCGCTGCGGCGCTGGACCTATGCCCGCACCGGCCGCCCGATCCGCGACGCGGTGACCGCCTCGGATACGAAGGAGGCCGAGGTGAAGTTCGTCGCTCGCTGGCTGCGGGAGGAGGGCGCCCGGATTGGGGCGGCCGCGCCCCGGCCGGCGACCCCGGCGAGCACCCGCGCCGAGAGCCCGGCTCTGGGCCTCTTCCCGGAGGCGCAAGGACCCCGGTGAGCGCCGCAACCCGCCTGAGGACCGCCTCGTTGACCCACACCACCGCGACCCGGGAGGATCTCCGTTGAGCGCGGACACCGTCGCCATCATCGATTACGGCTCGGGCAACCTGCACTCGGCCGCCAAGGCGTTCGAGCGCGCCGCCCGCGAGACCGGGACCGGCGCCCGCATCGTCGTCACCTCCGACCCCGGAACGGTGGCCGCCGCCGACCGGGTCGTGCTGCCGGGCGTCGGCGCTTATGCGGATTGCCGGCGCGGCCTCGACGCCGTCTCCGGCATGGTCGAGGCGATGACCGAGGCGGCGCAGGGCCGCGGCCGGCCCTTCCTCGGCATCTGCGTCGGCATGCAACTGCTGGCGAGCCGGGGCCTCGAATACGACATCACCCCCGGCCTCGGCTGGATCCCGGGCGACGTCGCCCCGATCGCGCCGGCGGATCCGAGCCTGAAGGTGCCGCATATGGGCTGGAACACGCTGCAGGAGCGCTTAGCCCACCCGCTGCTCGACGGCATTCCGACCGGGGCGGACGGGCTGCACGCCTATTTCGTGCACAGCTATGCCCTCGTGCCCGCGGAGCCCAGCGACGTGGTGGCGACCGCCGATTACGGCGGCGCGGTCACCGCGATGGTCGCCCGCGGCACCATCGCGGGCACCCAGTTCCACCCCGAGAAGAGCCAGACCCTCGGCCTGCGGCTGATCGGCAATTTCCTGCGCTGGCGGCCCTGACGGTTCGCCGCCTCTTCCATGAACTCCAGCCTTGCGGTGACGACGCGTGATCCTGTTTCCGGCCATTGATCTCAAGGAAGGGCGCTGCGTCCGCCTCGTGCAGGGCGACATGGCCCAGGCCATCGTCTTCAGCGACGATCCGGCGGCACAAGCCGGCACGTTCCAGGAGCAGGGTTTTTCCTGGCTTCACGTGGTCGACCTCGACGGCGCCTTCGCGGGCGCGCCGATGAACGCCGCGGCGGTCGACGCCATCCTGGCTGCGGTCACGATCCCGGTGCAGCTCGGCGGCGGCATCCGTGAGATGCGCACCGTCGAGGGCTGGCTCGCCAAGGGCGTCAGCCGGGTCATCATCGGCACCGCCGCCGTGAAGGACCCGACCTTCGTGCGCGAGGCCGCCCGCCGCTTCCCGGGCAAGATCGCGGTCGGCATCGACGCCAAGGATGGCAAGGTCGCGGTCGAGGGCTGGGCCAAGACCTCGACGGTCACGGCCGAGGAGCTGGGCCGCCGCTTCGAGGATGCCGGCGTCGCCGCGATCATCTACACCGACATCGCCCGGGACGGCATCCTCAAGGGGCTCAACATCCCGATGACCTTGGGCCTGGCCCAGGCGGTGAAGATCCCGGTGATCGCGTCGGGGGGACTGGCCTCGATCGAGGACGTGCACCGCATCCTGGAGCCGGATTGCGCGGGCCTCGCCGGCGCCATCACCGGCCGCGCCCTCTATGACGGCCGGATCGACCCGAAGGAAGCCTTGGCCGCCATCGCGCGGGCGAAGACTGCCCGAGCCGGCTGAGGGAGGCGGACGGGCGCGCCGCGTGATAGGATCGCGGCGGCTTCCCGGAGGCGTGTGAGAGCGTGACAGCCGCGACCCGTAAATCCAAGCCTGCTTCTGCACGGCCGGCTTCCCGGCTGTCCACGACGGCGTATGCCGACGACATCTACGGTTGGGCGATGGAACAGGCCGCCGCTCTGCGCGCCGGCAATCTCTCGGTCCTCGACCGTAAGAACCTGGCCGAGGAGATCGAGAGCTTGGGCCGCTCGGAGTTGAGGAGCCTCGTTAGTGCCTGGCGGGTCGTGCTGCTGCACATGCTGAAGTGCGACCACCAGCCCGAGCGGCACACGCGAAGCTGGGCGCTGTCGATCTGCGACCAGCGCGACGAGGCGGCCGATATTCTCGCCGACAGCCCCGGCCTGAAAAGCCGCCTCGACGAAGCGATGGCCCGCGCCTACCGCGGCGCCCGCGTCGATGCCGCGCGGGAGATCGGCCTGCCTCTGCGGACATTCCCCGAGGCCTGCCCCTACACACGCGACGACCTGCTCACCCGCGATTTCCCGATCGACCCGACAACCTGAACGGCGCCCGTGCTCAAGACCCGCATCATCCCCTGCCTCGACGTCAAGGACGGCCGCGTCGTCAAGGGCGTGCAGTTCCTCGAACTGCGCGACGCCGGCGATCCGGTCGAGGCGGCCAAGGCCTATGACCGCGCCGGGGCCGACGAGCTCTGCTTCCTCGACATCACGGCGAGCCACGAGGACCGTGGCATCCTGCTCGACGCGGTGAGCCGCACGGCGGAGGCCTGCTTCATGCCCCTCACCGTCGGCGGCGGCGTGCGCAAGGTCGAGGACATTCGCACCCTCTTGCTCGCCGGGGCCGACAAGGTCTCGATCAACACCGCGGCGGTGAACGACCCGGACCTGGTGGCGAGGGCGGCGGAGAAGTTCGGGGCGCAGTGCATCGTCGTGGCGATCGACGCCAAGCGGGTGTCCGGCGAGGGCGAGCCTCCTCGCTGGGAGATCTTCACCCATGGCGGCCGGAAACCCACCGGAATCGACGCGATCGACTTCGCCCGCACCGTGGCGGCGAAGGGCGCCGGCGAGCTGCTGGTCACCTCGATGGACCGCGACGGGATGCGCTCGGGCTACGACATCGGGCTCACCCGGGCGATCAGCGACGCGGTGACCGTGCCGGTGATCGCCTCGGGCGGCGTCGGGAGCCTCGACGACCTCGTCGCCGGCGTGCGCGACGGTGGCGCCAGCGCGGTGCTGGCCGCCTCGATCTTCCATTTCGGCCAGCACACTGTGGCGGAGGCCAAGGCCCATATGGCGGCGGCGGGCCTGGCGATGCGGCTCGATCCGACGCCCTGACCCATCGGCCATCACCGCGGGAAATGGTGGGATCAACCGCTTGACCGCCCGGCACGGCCGGCCCCAGGGTTCACCCGGACACACCAACGGCGGCTCCATGACCACCTTCACCCTCGCCGACCTCGACCGCATCGTCCGCGAGCGCGCCGCCGCCGCGCCGGAGGAATCCTACACCGCCAAGCTCGTTGCCGGCGGGCCGGCCCGGCCGGCCAAGAAGCTCGGCGAGGAGGCGGTCGAGGCGGCGATCGCGGCGGTGCAGGGTGATCGCGAGGGGCTGACGGCGGAGGCAGCGGACGTGCTCTACCACCTGCTGGTGGTGCTGAGAGCCGCCGAGGTGCCGCTGGAGGCGGTGATGGCGGAGCTGGAGCGGCGCACGGCCCAGAGCGGCATCGCCGAGAAGGCGTCGAGGAGGCCGGCATGACCGACGCCCGCATGACCGACGCCGGCATGAACGGTGCCGTCCCGGCTCCGACCCTCGGCGCGGCGGAGCTGGCGGCGAGCCTCGACGAGGCGACCGACCACCTCTCGCCCTACCGGGTCTTCTCCCGCGAGGAATGGGCGCACCTGCGCGCCGACACGCCGCTCACCCTCACGGCCGAGGACGTGATGCGGCTGCAATCGCTGAACGACCCGATCTCGCTCGAGGAGGTCATCGCGATCTACCTGCCGCTGTCGCGGCTGCTCTCGCTCTACGTCGCGGCGACGCAGGGGCTGTTCAAGGCGACGCAGCGCTTCCTCCTCGCCGAGCGCGAGGTGAAGGTGCCCTACATCATCGGGGTCGCCGGCTCGGTCGCGGTCGGCAAGTCGACCACCGCCCGGGTGCTCAAGGCGCTGCTGGCGCGCTGGCCCAACACGCCGAAGGTCGACCTCGTCACGACCGACGGGTTCCTGTTCCCGAATGCCGAGCTGAACCGCCTCGGCCTGATGGAGCGCAAGGGCTTCCCTGAGAGCTACGACACCCCGACGCTGCTGCGCTTCCTCGCCGACATCAAGGCCGGCAAGCGCCATGTCGCGGCGCCGCTCTACTCCCACCTCGTCTACGACGTGGTGCCGGGCGAGACCACGGTGGTCGACCGGCCCGACATCCTGATCGTCGAGGGGCTGAACGTGCTCCAGCCCGCCCGCCTGCCGCGGGACGGCACGGCGATCCCGTTCGTCTCGGACTTCTTCGACTTCTCGGTCTATCTCGACGCCCACGAGGAAGACCTGCATCGCTGGTACGTCAACCGCTTCCTGCGCCTGCGCCACACCGCCTTCCGCGACCCGCTCTCGTATTTCCGCAAATACGCGGAGATCTCGGAGGACGAGGCGCTCGGCATCGCCGACGGGCTGTGGACCCGCATCAACCTCCTGAACCTGCGCGACAACATCGTGCCGACGCGCCAGCGCGCCAGCCTGATCCTCGCCAAGGGCGCGAGCCACCGCATCGAGAGCGTGGCGTTGCGCCGGCTGTAGGGTCCGGTTCGGGTTGACCGTCCTCCCGTCCCCCGCCAGCATGGGGAAAAATTCGGGAGGACCCACCATGAAACGAGCCCTTCGGCGCGCCGGCCTGGCGCTGGCCGCGGCCTTAGGCGCGGGCGCCGCGCAGGCACAGGTCTCCGACGACGTGGTGAAGATCGGCGTCCTGTCGGATATGAGCGCCGCCCAGGCCGACAGCACCGGCCCCGGCTCGGTCACCGCTGCCCGGATGGCGGTGGAGGATTTCGGCGGCACGGTACTGGGCAAGCGGATCGAGATCGTCTCCGCCGACCATCAGAACAAGCCGGATGTCGGCTCGAACATCGTCCGCCAATGGCTCGAGTTGCAGCAGGTCGACGTCGTCGCCGACGTGCCGACCTCATCGGTGGCGCTCGCCGTACAGAACCTGACCCGTGAGCGCGACCGCCTGTTCCTCAACTCCTCGGCCGGATCCTCCGACCTGTCCGGCCCGGCCTGCTCGCCGAACGCGATCCACTGGACCTACGACACCTATTCGCTCGCCAACGGCACCGCCGGCCCGCTCGTGTCGCAGGGGGCCAGTTCCTGGTACTTCGTCACCGCCGACTACGCCTTCGGCCACGCGCTGGAGCGCGACACCAGCCAGGCGGTCACCCGGGCCGGCGGCAAGGTGATCGGCTCGGTGCGCCATCCGATGGGGATGGCGGATTTCTCCTCGGCCCTGCTCCAGGCGCAATCCTCGGGCGCCAAGGTGATCGCGCTCGCCGATCCGGTCGGCGACACCGCCACGGCGGCCAAGCAGGCGGGAGAGTTCGGCATCCAGCAGCAGGGTCAGAAGCTCGTCGGGCTCCTGATCGACGTGGTCGACCTGCGGGCGATCGGCCTTGCGACCGCGCAAGGCATGCTGCTCACCACGAGCTTCTACTGGGACCGCGACGACGAGACCCGGGCCTTCGCCCAGCGCTTCCTCAAGCGCCACGGCCGCATGCCGACGCAGTTCCAGGCCGGGGTCTATTCCAGCATCGCCAATTACCTGAAAGCGGTGCAGTCCGCCGGGACCGATGCGGCGAAGGCCGTCGTCGCCAGGATGCGCGAGACCCCGGTCAACGACTTCTACGCCAAGAACGGCCGCGTGCGCGAGGACGGCCGCATGGTCCACGACATGTACCTGATGCAGGTGAAGGCGCCGGCCGAGTCGACGGGCGAGTGGGACCTGCTCAAGCCGATCGCGACGATTCCCGGAGATCGGGCGTTCCGGCCGATCGAGGCGGGCAACTGCCCGTATGTCGGCAAGCCGGGGTGACGCGGGAACGGCCTGCGAGACCAAGAATACGCCCACGCCAAGTTCGAAGGTGGAGGTGACCGGCGTGGGCGCGTGCCCGTCGAGAGGCAGTGCGCCGACCCTATACCAGTGCGGCTATGTCGCCATCACCCGTTTGGGGGGAGTTGCCCAATGGGGGCACTTGCCTTGGGAGGGGCTACCTCCTTCCGGAGGATCGCTGGCGATCACGCCGCGTCCTCGGCCAGCGGATAGGCCGCCTCCACCACGTAGGGCCCGCCGCCGACCGAGTCCCGCGCCGAGTACAGGGCGACGCGCTTCGCCGTGAACGAAACCCGCGAAAAAACCGGCTGCATCGCCAGGTACTGCGCCACCCCGTCCGGGCCGGCGCCCCGCTTCAGGCGGGCGAGGGTGACGTGGGGCGTGAAGCGGCGGGTATCGGGAGCGACGCCGAGCTGGCGCAGGATGCGCTCGTGCTCCGCCTGGACCTCGGCGAGGTCGGGATCGGGCACGACGCGGGCGAAAAGCGCGTGCGGCTTCTCGCCGCCGAAGACCGCCAGCTCGTCGAGGACGAGGGTCAGGGGAGGGCGGGGCCGGATCTCGGCCAGCGCCTCGGTGATCTCTTCGGCGAGCCCGCCATCGACGTCGCCGATGAAGCGCAAGGTGACGTGGTAATCGGCGGGCTCGACCCAGCGGGCGCCGGGCAGGCCGCCCCGGAAGGCGCTCAGGCTCAGCCCGGTCTCGGGCGGGACCTCGATCCCGGTGAACAGGCGCGGCATGGCGGATCGGGCCCTCGTCTCAAGCGCCTTTGCGCAGACGCGTCAAGAAATCCTCGACGCTCGGCAGGATACCGGCGACGACCCGCGCCACGCCGGCCCGGGTCGGGTGCAGGCCGTCGGCGAGGTTGAGGCCCCGGTCGCCCGCGATGCCGTCGAGGAAGAACGGGTAGAGGATCAGGCCGTAGCGCTCTGCCAGCCGCGGAAAGATCGCGTCGAAGCGTTTTCCGTAGTCGGGCCCGAGATTCGGCGCGGCCCGCATGCCGGCGAGCAGGACCGGGACGCCGCGCGTCTTGAGCTTGGCGATGATCGCATCGAGGGCCTTCTCGGTCACCGCCGGGTCGGTGCCACGCAGCATGTCGTTGGCGCCGAGCTCCAGGATCACCCCGTCGGTCCCGTCCGGCACCGACCACTCGACCCGGTCGAGCCCGCCCGTCGCCGTGTCGCCGGAGACGCCGGCGTTGGCGACCGTGACGGCATGGCCCTTCGCCTTCAGGGCGGCTTCGAGCTGGACCGGGAAGGCGGCATCCGCCGGCAGGCCGTAGCCCGCCGTCAGGCTGTCGCCGAAGGCGACGAGGGTCAGGGGACGCGTCTTGGTGTCCTGAGCGCGAAGCGGCGTCACGAGTGTCATCAGCAGCGAAACGATCAGAAATGCGAGCGCCGCGCGGCGGCCATCATGGCGAACCATCGATGTGCGGCCCATATCGGGCCGGCGGGCCGCCTGTCCTGCGTAGGTCCGTCCCAACACTCAACCTCCGGCGGCGACCCGACCGGTCGCCGCGCACTAGATCGGCTCTCCCCCCATGACCGACAAGGCCACCGGACCGGCGATCGCGCTCGACGGCGTCGATCTCAGCCTCGGCCGCGGCGCTGCCCGGGTCCATATCCTCAAGGGCATCTCGCTGGCCGTCGCGCCGGGCGAGGCGGTCGGCCTCGTCGGTCCCTCGGGCTCGGGCAAGTCGACCCTGCTGATGACCATGGCGGGGCTGGAGCGGCCGGATTCCGGCCGGGTCATGGTCGAGGGCACCGATCTCGCCGGGCTCGACGAGGACGCGCTGGCGCGGTTCCGCGGCCGGCGCATCGGCATCGTGTTCCAGTCCTTCCACCTCGTCCCGACCATGACGGCTCTGGAGAACGTCGCCCTGCCGCTCGAACTGGCGGATGCGGCCGACGCGCACATGCGAGCGGCGCGGGAGCTGGAAGCGGTCGGCCTTGGGCATCGCCTGCACCATTACCCGGCCCAGCTCTCCGGCGGCGAGCAGCAGCGCGTCGCCATCGCCCGGGCCGTGGCGCCGGAGCCGGCGATCCTGGTGGCCGACGAGCCGACCGGCAACCTCGACGAGGCGACCGGCGCCCAGATCGTCGACTTGCTCTTCGCCCTCAAGCGCGGCCGCGGTGCCACCCTGGTGCTGGTCACCCACGATCCCGGCCTCGCCCGCCTGTGCGACCGCACGGTGCGGCTGCGCTCCGGGCTGATCGACGAAGCGGTGAGCGCGTAACCCCCATGCACGGCAGCCTTCCCCGCCTCCCGGGCGCCATGCCGGGCCGTCCCTCGCGCCTGCCGCTGACCTTGCGCCTCGCGCTCCGCGAGCTGCGCGGGGGCTTGCGCGGCTTCACGGTGCTGCTCGCCTGCATCGCCATCGGGGTCGCGACCATCGCGGGCGTCGCCTCGCTGTCGCGCTCGCTCTCCGACGGGCTCGCCCGCGAGGGCCGCCGGATCCTGGGCGGCGACGTCACCTTCGGGTTGATCCACCGCGAGGCGAGCCCGCAGGAAAGGGCCTTTTTGGACGCGCGGGGCCGCGT
>JAEWKL010000570.1 GCA_023386115.1 Pseudomonadota bacterium | reverse complement strand
AGCGCCACCACATCCTCGACGAGACCGAGATCGTCGACGGCATCGACGAGCTCGGCGTGCTGCTCTACGGCCACGGCAAGAACGCCTACTGGTACGGCTCGCAGCTCTCGATCGAGGAGACCCGCCGGATCGCCCCCTACCAGAACGCCACCGGCCTGCAGGTGACCTCGGCGGTGCTCGCCGGCATGGTCTGGGCGCTGGAGAACCCGGAAGCCGGCATCGTCGAGGCCGACGAGATCGACTTCCGCCGCTGCCTCGAGGTGCAGACGCCGTATCTCGGTCCCGTGATCGGGGTCTACACCGACTGGACCCCGCTCTCCGGCCGTCCGGGCCTGTTCCCGGAGGATATCGACGAGAGCGACGCTTGGCAGTTCCGCAACGTGCTGGTGCACGGCGCGTAAGCAAGGATCTGCGGCACCGCGCCCGATCTTCGGGCGCGGTGCTCCTCTGCCGCGGGCTGTCGCCCGTCCCCGCCCGGTGCTACCATCGGGGCGGTGACAGGGAGCCGGCATGTCGCGCGCGCGGCGGCGCGCCCCGCGGATGCGGGTCGCCGAATTTTTCGACTTGATCCGCGACCGCCCGGACGAGGAGCGCTGGGAGCTTCTCGACGGCGTGGCGGTTCTGGCGCCGCCCCTGTTCGAGCGCCACCAGCTCATCGTGATGAACCTCGCCATGGCCCTGTATCCCCTCGCTCAGGCGCGTGGCGGGCGGGCGCTGCACGGATTCGGACTTCTCAACGACGCGATCGACGATTTCGCACCGATCGCCGACGTGGTCGTCCGCTGCGGTCCGCTCCTCCCCGGTGGTCATGCCCATGACCCGCTCGTCGTCGCCGAGGTGCTGTCACCCGCGACCCTGCGCATCGATCGCGGACGCAAGGCCGAGTTCTATCGAAGCCTCCAGACCCTTCGCGCCTACCTAATCGTTCATCAGGACGAGGCCCGGGTGGACGTCTGGTCGCGCGGGAACGGCCCGGACTGGTCGTTGCGCGTCCTCGGCCGGGACGACGTGATTCCACTGCCCGATCTCGGCGGCGAGGTCCCGGTCGCCGCCCTCTATCACGGCATCCCCCTCTGATTCCCGAGCCGCCCTTGCCCCATTTCGACGAATTCTACGCCAACAAGCTGCGCGGCTCCCTCGGGGTGACCGACGCCGAATCCGTGCTCGACCTGCGCGGCGCGCCCCGGCCGCAGGCCGAGGCCTCGCTCGCCGACATGCTGGAGCGCAGCCGCTTCGCCAAGGGAAAGACCGTGGCGGTGCGCCTCGACGGGCCGAGTCCGGGCGGCGGCGAGACCCTGTTCCAGCCGGTCGGCCGCCAGCTCCTCGACGCCAAGCGTCGCGGCTGGGTCGAGCGGCTCCAGACCCTGCCGGCCCAGGACGGCCTCGGCTTCTACGTCGCGCTCGCCGGGCGCCCCGACAAGACGCCCGAGGCGCGCTGACGCGATGGCCCCGCAGCCCTCCGCGACGAACCCGGCCGACCTCCCGGCCACCGAACTCCTGCGCCTCTACGCGAGCCGCGCCCTCTCGCCGGTCGCCGTGATGGAAGCCGTGATCGCCCGGGCCGAGGCCGCCGAGCCGCAGCTGCACGCGCTCTACGCCTTCGCGCCGGAGGCGGCCCTGGCCGCGGCCCGCGCCTCCGAGGCGCGGTGGATGAAGGGCGAGGCCCTGCCCCTCGACGGGGTGCCGGTCACCGTCAAGGAGAACATCGCCACGGAGGGCGTGCCGATGCCACTCGGCACCGCCGCCCGGGACGATGCGCCCCCGAGCCCGCGCGATGCCCCGGCCACCGCCCGCCTGCGCGAGGACGGGGCGGTGATCCTGGCCTGCACCACCATGCCGGATTACGGCATGCTGTCCTCAGGACTGTCGAGCTTCCACCCCCTCACCCGCAACCCGTGGGACCTGACCAAGGGCCCGGGCGGCTCCTCGGCCGGCTCGGGCGCGGCGGCCGCGGCAGGCTACGGGCCGATCCACCTCGGCACCGATATCGGCGGCTCGATCCGGCTGCCCGCCTCCTGGTGCGGGGTCGTCGGCCACAAGCCGAGCCACGGCCGGGTGCCTCTCGACACCGCGTTCTACGGCCGCTGCGCCGGGCCCCTCACCCGCAGCGTCGCGGATGCGGCGCTGGCGATGCGCAGCATCAGCCGCCCGGACGACCGCGATCCCACCGCCCTGCCACGGGCCGACCTGCCCTGGCTCGAACTCGACGGCCTTGAGCTGACAGGCCTTCGCCTCGGGCTGGCGATGGACAATGCGGCAGGCCTTCCCCTCGATCCGGCGAACCGCGCGGTGGTGGAGGCGGCCGTCCGGCTGCTCGCCGAGGCCGGCGCGGTCGTCGAGCCGGTCCCGGCTTTCCTCACTCAGGCGATGCTCGACGGGCTCGACCTGTTCTGGCGCCAGCGCGCCTGCCTCGACATCGACGCGCTGGACGAGGCGCGCCGCGCCCGGGTGCTGCCCTTCATCCGCGACTGGGCGGCGGGCGGGCGCGGTCTAAGCGGCGCGACGGTCTTCCACGGCATGAGCCAGATGGCGGCCATGCGCGACGCCGCGCTCGCGGCGATCCGGCCGTTCGACTTCCTGATCGGCCCGGTCTCGCCGAACCGACCGTTCCCGGCCGAGCACGCCTCGCCGACCAACGACCCGGCCCGGGCGATGGCCCACATCGCCTACACGGTGCCGTTCAACATGTCGGAGCAGCCGGCGATCTCCGTCCCGGCGGGCTTCACCCCGGACGGGCTGCCGGTGGGGTTGCAGATCGTGGGCAAGCGCTTCGACGATGTCGGGGTATTGCGGCTGGCGCGGGCGTTCGAGCGGATCCGGCCGGCGTTGCGGCCGTGGCCGGTGGTCAGGTAGTCCGGCAAGCAGGATGCTCACGCGGCGAGGATGACACCCGCGAGATCCTTCCGGACACGACGACGCGACCCAAGAAGGTCGCGACGGCGATGGAATCCAGCCCGATAGTCTCGATCTACCAACCTCAACCTCATCCTGAGGTGCCCACGCAGTGGGCCTCGAAGGAGGCCTCCAGTGATCGCAGAGGCTTCTGGAGGTCTCCTTCGAGGCCGCTGCGCGGCACCTCAGGATGAGGTTGAGGGTCGGATGATTCCGATCTTGGCCGGATCTGCCAGGGGGCCTGCTCTCAGGCCACCTCTCCCTTCAGCCGCGCCAGCGCCCGCTCCCGCCCGATCAGCGGCAGCAGGCCGGCGAGGTCCGGGCCGTGGTCGAGGCCGGTGAGCGCGAGGCGCAGGGGCAGGAACAGCGCCTTGCCCTTGAGGCCGGTGGCCGTGCGCACGGCCTCCGTCACCTGCTTCCAGGTGCCGGCATCCCAGGGTTCCGGCGGCAGCGACTCGCGGGCCACGGTGAGGAGGTCCGGCGTCTCGCCGGTCACCGGCGTCACCGGGCCCCGCACGACCCGCCACCACTCGGCGGCATCCGACACGCGGGTGAGGTTCGCCCGCACCACCTCCCAGAAGGCTTGGGCCCGCTCCGGCGCGACCCCGAGGGCGGCGAGGCGGTCGGCCACCGCCGCATAGGGCAGGCCGTGGACGACCCTGGCATTGAGGCCGTCGAGCTCGTGCTCGTCGAACTTCGCCGGGGCCCGCGAGACGTGGGCGAGGTCGACGAGGCCGGCCAGCTCGTCCAGATCAGCCACCGGCCGCACCGCCTCGGCCGAGCCGGTCAGCACCGCCAGCGCCGCGACGGCCATGGGCTCGTAGCCGGACGTGCGCAGGCCCCGCAGGGAGAGGTGGCCGAGGCGCTTCGACAGCCCCTCGCCGCTCGCCGTGGTGAGGAGGTTGTGGTGGGCGAAGACCGGCACCGGAGCGCCCAGCGCGGAAAAAATCTGGATCTGGACCGCCGTGTTGGTGACGTGGTCCTCGCCGCGGATCACGTGGGTGACACCGGTCTCGGCATCGTCGACCACGGAGGGCAAGGTATAGAGATAGCTGCCGTCCTCGCGGATGAGCACCGGGTCGGAGAGGCTGTCGGCCTCGACGTGGCAGGGCCCGCGCACCAGGTCGTCCCAGGTCACCGTGCCGGGATCGAGGCGGAAGCGCCAATGCGGCCGGCGTCCTTCCGCCTCGAAGGCGGCGCGCTCCTCCGGCGTCAGCGTCAGGGCGGTGCGGTCGTAGACCGGCGGCAGACCGCGGCCGAGCTGGCGCCGGCGACGGCGCTCCAGCTCCTCGGCGGTCTCGTAGGCCGGGTAGAGCCGGCCCGCCGCCTTCAACCGCTCGGCGGCCGCGTCGTAGATCGCCAGGCGCTCCGACTGGCGGAACATCCCGTCCGGGACGATGCCGAGCCAGCCAAGATCCTCCTCGATCGCCGCGGCGAACTCAGGCGTCGAGCGGGCCGTGTCGGTGTCGTCGAGGCGCAGCCAGAACCGGCCGCCCTCCCGGCGGGCGAACAGCGCGTTGAACAGGGCCGGCCGGGCATTGCCGATATGGAGGAAGCCGGTGGGCGAGGGAGCGAAGCGAACGACGGGGGTCATGCCGGTCCTCGTAGAGCATCCGCGGAGCGGGGCGCAATCGCGCGGAGGCCCGAACCCGATTGCCCGGACCCTTGACAGACCTTGTCCTGCCGCCGCATCGCGGGCCCGTGGCCTCCCTCTCCCCTCTTCTGCCGGCCGTGACCACGGCCTGGCTGATCACCGACGGCAAGGCGGGTGACCTCGCGCCCTGCCGCGGCCTCGCCGAGGCGCTAGGAGTGACGGCGGAGGAACGGGTGATCGCGCCGCGCCCACCCTTTTCCTGGCTCGCCCCCCGCGGCCCGGCCGATCCGCGGGAGCGGGCGCTGACCCCCCCTTGGCCCGACCTCGCCATCGCGACCGGGCGTCGTGCCGTGCCGGCGCTGCGGGCCGTCAAACGCCGCTCCGGAGCGAGGACCTTCACGGTGTTCCTGCGCGATCCGCGCATCGGCACGCGGGCAGCCGACCTGATCTGGGTACCGGCCCACGACCGCTTGCGCGCTCCCAATGTGATCGTCACCGCGACCGGCCCGCACCCGGTTTCCCCCGCCCGCCTCGCCGCCGCGCGGAACCATCCCGACCCGCGTCTCGCCGGCCTGCCCGCCCCCCGCGCCGCCGTGCTGGTCGGCGGCGACAGCCGGCACGGGCGGTTCCCGGAGGAGGACGCGCAAGCCCTGCTCGCCCGGCTGGAGCGCATGGCCGGCGAGGCGAGCCTGATGATCACCGCCTCGCGGCGCACGCCCAACCGTTTGCGGGCGGCATTGGCCGATCTCGCCCGGCGCCGCGGCGGATTCTTCTGGGACGGCAGCGGCGCGAATCCGTACCTGGCGATGCTGGCGCTCGCCGACACGATCGTGGCGACGGCCGATTCGGCCAACATGGTGACGGAGGCCTGCGCCGCCGGCGTTCCGGTGCTGCTGTTCGAGCCGCGGAACCTCTATGCCCGCCACCAGCCGCTATTCGAGGCCTTGAAACGGCACGGAACTGTGCATGCCTTCGACGGACGGGTTGAGTCGTTGCCGTCCAAGCCCTTAGACATGACACTCGCGATCGCGCAGGCTGTGGCGAATGCCTATATCGGGCATCGCGACGCGCTCGCCCGCCCTCAGGTTCGTTAGAGCCTGCTCGGCGGCAGCCCCGGAGATCCGTATGCCCACCACCAAGCAGGCTCCCCAGCACGAGAAGCTCGTGATCATCGGTTCCGGCCCGGCCGGGTACACCGCCGCGATCTACGCCGCCCGCGCCATGGTCGAGCCGCTGCTGATCTCGGGCTTCCAGCCCGGCGGCCAGCTGATGATCACCACCGACGTCGAGAACTACCCGGGCTTCGCCGACGCGATCCAGGGCCCGTGGCTGATGGAGCAGATGCGCTCCCAAGCCGAGCATGTCGGCACCCGGATCGTCTCGGAATACATCGCCAAGGTCGATCTCGCGCAGAGGCCGTTCCGGCTCGAGGCCGATTCCGGCGCGGTCTTCACCTGCGACGCGCTGATCATCGCCACCGGCGCCCAGGCGAAGTGGCTCGGCCTGCCCTCCGAGGCGAAGTTCCAGGGCTTCGGCGTCTCGGCCTGCGCCACCTGCGACGGGTTCTTCTTCCGCAACAAGGACGTGATCGTCGTCGGCGGCGGCAACACCGCGGTCGAGGAGGCGCTCTACCTCGCCAACCTCGCCTCCAAGGTCACGGTCGTGCACCGGCGCGACACGTTCCGGGCCGAGCGCATCCTGCAGGAGCGCCTGTTCAAGCATCCGAACGTCGAGGTGGTGTGGAACCATGCGGTGGACGAAATCTGCGGCCGCGACAAGCCGCCCTCGGTCACCCATGTCCGCCTGCGCGACACGGTCACCGGGGCGATCACCGAGCGCAAGGCCGACGGCGTGTTCGTCGCGATCGGCCACCAGCCGGCGACCGCGGTGTTCGAGGGGCAGCTGCCCTTCCGGGCCGGCGGCTACCTGGAGGTGACGCCCGGCACCGCCATGACGGCGATCCCCGGCGTGTTCGCGGCGGGCGACGTGACCGACGACGTCTACCGGCAGGCGATCACCGCCGCCGGGATGGGCTGCATGGCCGCCCTCGAGGCGGAGAAGTACCTGGCCAACCTGGCGATCGGCGAACAGCCGCGCCAGGCCGCGGCCGAGTAGGCGAGTTGTACCGGGGCCGGGGATACGCCCCGGCCCCGGCCTTTGGCGTCCGCTCTGAACTCACCGGCTGTTCCTCAGGCCGGCCGGGGCTCTGGCGAGGGGTTTGACGGCCGTGGACTGGGACAAGATCCGGATTTTCCTCAACGTCGCCGAAGCCGGCAGCTTCACCAAGGCGGGCGACGACATCGGGCTCAGCCAGTCGGCCGTCAGCCGCCAGATCAGCGCGCTGGAGCGCGAGCTGAAGGCGCCGCTGTTCCACCGCCACGCCCGCGGGCTGATCCTGACCGAGCAGGGCGACCTCCTGTTCCGGGCGGCCCGGGACATGAAGATGCGGCTCGAGACCACCCGGGCCCGCCTCGTCGAGACCAGCGAGCGCCCCTCGGGCGACCTCAAGGTGACGACGACCGTCGGCCTCGGCACCGCCTGGCTGTCGCAACGGGTGGCCGAGTTCCTCGACCTGCACCCGGACGTGCGCGTCGAGCTGATCCTGACCAACGAGGAGCTCGACCTCGCCATGCGCGAGGCCGACGTGGCGATTCGGCTTCGCCGCCCGGCCCAGCCGGACCTGATCCAGCGCCGGCTGTTCACCGTGCACTATCACGTCTTCGCCTCCCTCGAATACGTGAAGCGCTTCGGCGAGCCGAAGACGATCGACGACCTCGACAAGCACCGCCTGGTCTCGTTCGGCGGCGACCAGCCCTCCTACCTGATGGCGACCCACTGGCTCGCCACGGTCGGCCGCGAGGGCCGCGAGCACCGCACGATCCACTTCACGGTCAACAACATCTCGGCGCTCCAGCTCGCGGTCGAGACCGGCGCCGGCATCGGCATCCTGCCGGACTACGTGGCGGACGGGAACGAGCAACTGGTGCAGGTCCTGCGCGACTACGAGATGCCGAACCTCGAGAGCTACCTCGTCTATGCCGAGGAGATGCGGACGGTGGCCCGCGTCCAGGCCTTCCGGGATTTTCTCGTCGCCAAGGCGCAGCGCTGGACTTACTGAACACCAAAAAAGCGACGTTTTTCTTTAATCTATCAGATCGCCAGGTTCCATGCGAACCTGGCGATCTGCTCAATATTTTCAGATATGTTCCTATTATTCGGCTTGAGGCATCTTAGGGGAGAGGGTCAGTAGCAACTCGCCATTCGGAGCAGCCTTGATTTTCGTTACAGTATACGGCCCCTCCCCAAGACCGTCCTCCACAATCTTTAGAAGGCGCTTGTATTCTCCCGTTTCGGTCGGATTGTTCATCAAAGGAATGGGACGATCGTCGTTATTCATATCTAAGCACACCACAGCCATGCGAGTAAGAGAACGTCGTGGCGTCGAGGTCAGATTTCAAGTTAGTTCACCAACACACCCTGCTTGCCTTTCCGACCGCCGACGCCATGCTCTGTGGGGTCACCGCAAGATCAGCCCCGAGGAGCCCCGATGACCGACGACGAGACCTTCATGGCGCGGGCCATCGCGCTGTCGGAGCGCACCGCGCTCGTCGAGAGCGCCGGCGGCGCCTTCGGCGCGGTGATCGTGCGCGACGGCGAGATCGTCGGCGAGGGCGCCAACCGGGTCGTCGCCGAGAACGATCCGACCTGGCACGCCGAGATGGCGGTGATCCGCGACGCCTGCAGGAAGGAAGGCAGTTTCAAGCTGCCCGGCGCTACCCTCTATACCTCCGCCGAACCCTGCCCGATGTGCATGGCAGCCGCTTACTGGGCCGGCATCTCGCGGATCTTCTACGCCTCGACCAACGAGGACGCGCTCCGCCACGGCAATTTCGACGACAGCATGATCTACGAGGAGATCCGCAAGCCTGCGGGCCAGCGCAGGATCCCGATCCGGCAGATCATGCGCGCCGAGGCGATCGAGGTCTGGAAGCGCTACGAGGCCAAGGCCGACCGCGTGCCATACTGACGAGAGGGCGCGCCGCGGGCCGGCGTAGGGGAAACCTGGCCTCCGGCGCGGGGTTGGGTCTTGGTGCCAACCTGACGCCGGACTTGCAGCAGCGCGACCGGGAGATTCAGCGCAAGATCGATACCGGAATCTGCGCGGGCTGCACAGAGGAGAACCGGTACGGCCGACCGGGCGCATTAATCCGGTCTGCATTAGACGGAATGATCGGTTGCAGGCGCGGCGAGCGGACGCCTAAACCGACTGCAACCGGTCCGGTCGCCGCGCCTGCGACCGGGTCGACCAGACAAGGGAGGAGCGCCATGAACCAGCGGGTCGTCGAGGTCAGCCAGGATGCGCGCGCGCGGGCGCATATCGACGAAGCCAAGTATCAGGCCTGGTACGAGGCCTCGATCCGCGATCCGGAGGCGTTCTGGCGCGAGCACGGCAAGCGGATCGACTGGTTCACGCCCTACGCCAAGGTCAAGGAGACGTCGTTCGGCCCCGGCGACGTCTCGATCCGATGGTTCTCGGACGGCGTCACCAATGCCGCCCACAATTGCGTCGACCGTCACCTTGCGACACGCGGCAACCAGGTCGCGATCATCTGGGAGGGCGACGACCCGTCGGAATCGCGCCACATCACCTACCGCGAGTTGCACGCGGAGGTGTGCCGGATGGCCAACGTCCTGCGCAACCGCGGCGTCTCCAAGGGCGACCGGGTCACGATCTACCTGCCGATGATCCCCGAGGCCGCCTTCGCGATGCTGGCCTGCGCCCGGCTCGGCGCGATCCACTCGGTGGTGTTCGGCGGCTTCTCGCCCGATTCCCTCGCCGGCCGCATCCAGGGCTGCGACTCGAAGCTCGTCATCACCGCCGACGAGGGCCTGCGCGGCGGCCGCAAGGTGCCGCTGAAGGCCAATGTCGATGCGGCGATCCAGCGCCTGCCCGCCGACAGCGTCGACCACGTCATCGTGGTGCGCCGCACCGGCGGCGCCGTCGAGATGGATCCCGTCCGCGACGTCTACTACGACGCCGCCGCCGCCCAGGTCACCGACGAGTGCCCGGTGACGCATGTCGAGGCCGAGCACCCGCTGTTCCTGCTCTACACCTCGGGCTCGACCGGCCAGCCGAAGGGCGTGGTCCACACCACCGGCGGCTACCTCGTCTATGCCTCGATGACGCATCAATACGTCTTCGACTATCACGAGGGCGACATCTACTGGTGCACCGCCGATGTCGGCTGGGTCACCGGCCATTCCTACATCCTGTACGGGCCGCTGGCGAACGGCGCCACGACCCTGATGTTCGAGGGCATCCCCACCTACCCGTCGATCTCGCGGTTCTGGGAGGTCGTCGACAAGCACAAGGTCAACATCTTCTATACCGCCCCGACCGCGATCCGCTCGCTGATGGGTGCCGGCGAGGAGCCGGTGAAGAAGACGTCCCGCAAGACCCTGCGCGTGCTCGGCTCGGTCGGCGAGCCGATCAATCCGGAGGCCTGGGAATGGTACTATCGGGTGGTCGGCGACGAGCGCTGCCCGATCGTCGACACCTGGTGGCAGACCGAGACCGGCGGCATCCTGATCACGCCGCTGCCCGGCGCCACGCCGCTCAAGCCCGGCTCGGCGACGCGGCCGTTCTTCGGCGTCAAGCCGGTGGTGGTGGACGGTGACAACGTCGTCCAGGAGGGCGCCTGCGAGGGCAATCTCTGCATCGACGATTCCTGGCCGGGCCAGATGCGGACGGTCTGGGGCGACCACGAGCGCTTCGTCCAGACCTACTTCTCGACCTTCCCGGGCCGCTACTTCTCGGGCGACGGCTGCCGGCGCGATGCCGACGGCTATTACTGGATCACCGGCCGGGTCGACGACGTGATCAACGTCTCGGGCCACCGGATGGGCACGGCGGAGGTCGAATCCTCGCTGGTCGCGCACCCGAAGGTGTCGGAGGCCGCGGTGGTGGGCTATCCCCACGACATCAAGGGCCAGGGCATCTACGCCTACGTCACGCTGATGCAGGGCGAGGAGCCGTCGGATGGCTTACGCAAGGAGCTTGTGGCCTGGGTGCGCAAGGATATCGGGCCGATCGCCTCGCCCGACCTGATCCAGTTCGCGCCTGGCCTGCCCAAGACCCGCTCCGGCAAGATCATGCGCCGCATCCTGCGCAAGATCGCCGAGAACGAGTTCTCCTCGCTGGGCGACACCTCGACGCTCGCCGAGCCGGCGGTGGTCGACGACCTGATCGAGAACCGGCAGAACCGCACCCAATGACCGTGACGCCGGGGCCCACGAACGGGCCCCGGCTCGTCATCCCGACGCACAACGCCGCGCTTATCAGACCTTCGTCGTAGAAAGAGCTTCCTCAGTCTCTTTGCGCTGGCATTCGCCGCGAAATCAGGTCATCCGATTATTGCGTCGCATCATGCATGATCGACACAAGTCGGCTGTGCAAGACGTCGGCCCGACGAGAGCGGGCTCAACCATACCAATGATCGAAGCATGGGCTTCGCAGCCGCGACTCTACGGATCGGGGCGCTGTGAAGTCGTGTGCGGTCGCAAGACGCGAGACAAAGGGAGGCCCGCCGATATGGCAGAGGCAGACACCGCACGGGTTCTGGCGAGCCCGCGATTCCGCGAACTGGTGCACGAGCGCACCCGCTTCGCCTGGATCCTGTCCGGCGCGATGCTGGCGATCTACCTGGTCTTCATCCTGCTCATCGCCTTTGCGCACGGCCTGATGGCGACGAAGGTCAGCGGCACGATCTCGCTCGGCCTGGTGCTCGGCGTCGGGGTCATCCTCGTCGCCTTCCTGCTCACCGGGATCTACGTCTTCCGCGCCAATGGCCGCTTCGACGACCTCACCCGCGACCTGAACCGGGAGCTCGGACGATGAGCCGCCTCGTGATGAACCGTCTCGTGTTGGGCGCCCTCGCGCTCCTCGCGCCCACGGCCGTCCTCGCGGCCGGTCCGGACCTCGGCGCCGTGCAGCAGCAGGCCACGAACTGGCCGGCCATCGGCATGTTCCTGTTCTTCGTGCTGTTCACCCTCGGCATCACCTACCGGGCGGCCAAGGGCTCGAAATCGGCCGCCGACTTCTACGCCGCCGGCGGCGGCATCTCGGCCGGCACCAACGCGCTGGCGATTGCCGGCGACTACATGTCGGCGGCCTCGTTCCTCGGCATCTCCGGCATGGTCTACAGCTTCGGCTTCGACGGGCTGATCTACTCGACCGGGTTCCTGGTCGGCTGGCCGATCGTGCTGTTCCTGATCGCCGAGCGCCTGCGCAACCTCGGCAAGTTCACCTTCGCCGACGTGGCGAGCTTTCGCCTCGACCAGACCCGGATCCGCATCCTGTCGGCGACCGGCACCCTGGTGGTGGTGGCCTTCTACCTGATCGCCCAGATGGTCGGCGCCGGCAAGCTGATCCAGCTTCTGTTCGGCCTCCCCTACCTCTACGCGGTGGTGATCGTCGGACTCCTGATGATCGTCTACGTCGCCTTCGGCGGCATGAAGGCGACGACCTGGGTGCAGGTGATCAAGGCCTGCCTGCTCCTGTTCGGCGCGACCTTCATGGCGGGCGCCGTTCTGTACAAGTACGGCTTCAGCCCCGAGAAGCTGTTTGCCGCCGCCACCAGCGTCCATCCGAACGGCGACGCGATCATGGGCCCGAGCGGCAATCCCAAAAGCCCGGTGGCGAACCCGATCGACACGATCTCCCTCGGCATCGGCCTGATGTTCGGCACCGCCGGCCTGCCGCACATCCTGATGCGCTTCTTCACCGTCTCGGACGCGCAGGCGGCCCGCAAGTCGGTGTTCTACGCCACCGGCCTGATCGGCTACTTCTACATCCTCACCTTCATCATCGGCTTCGGCGGCATCGCGCTGCTGATGTCGGATCCGAGCTACTTCAAGCTGGCGGCCGACGGCACCTACGACAAGATCGCCGGGATGAACGGCTCGACCAACATGGTGGCGGTGAACCTCGCCAACGCGCTGGCGGGCCCGTACTTCCTCGGCTTCATCTCGGCGGTGGCCTTCGCGACCATCCTCGCGGTGGTGGCCGGCCTGACGCTGGCCGGAGCCTCGGCGGTGAGCCACGACCTCTACGCCCAGGTCTTCGCCCGCGGCCGCACCACGGAGCGCACCGAGGTCAACCTGTCGAAGGGGGCGGCGGTGGTGATCGGCCTCGTGGCGATCTATCTCGGCTACGTGTTCGAGAACCAGAACGTCGCCTTCATGGTCGGTCTCGCCTTCTCGGTGGCGGCGAGCTGCAACTTCCCCGTCCTGGCGATGTCGATCCTGTGGAAGGGCACGACGACGCTCGGCGCCCTCGTCGGCGGTCTCATCGGCCTCGTCACGGCGGTTATCATGGTGGTGCTGTCGAAGGCGGTGTGGGTCACCACCTTCGGCCATGCGGCGGCGCTCTTCCCCTACGACAATCCGGCGCTGTTCTCGATGCCGATCGCCTTCCTCGGCATCTGGCTCGTGTCCAAGATGGACAACAGCGCCCGGGCGAAGCGCGAGCGGGCGGCCTTCGAGACGCAGTACGTGCGCTCCGAGACCGGCATTGGGGCGACCGGGGCGCACGCGCATTGACGGGATGAGGGCGGCGGCCGGTTTGGCGGCCGCCCTTCCCTGGCTCTGGGTGAGGCTTGCGGCAGCTGATCGCCGGATGCATCCTCGGACCGGCGAGAAGATCGATGAGCACGACGAATGAGGACGAGGTCTGTCCCGGTGCATGGCGCCTGTCAGACAGTGATGACGAGCCCAGCCTTCGTTTGATCCACCTCTCACCGGAAGCCTACGCGGACTCTATGACAATCCTGTCCGCTCCTACGACTGCCTGCCTGAAATCGTGATGATCGCCGCGCGCAAGCCGCCCTGCGGGAACGGCGGCGAATAGGATCGCCGGCAGACTCCCCGAAACTTCTTATTCTCTCGACAATTCTGGAGCCTCAATGCCCGCCCGGCTCCGCATGCAGCCGCCGGATCCGCCGCACCGTCCACCACACGCCCACCAGCACCAGCGGCACCGCCAGAGCCGTCCCGATCGTCGCGTCGACCGGTATGCCGGCATGGTGCGCACCCTCCAGCACGTGGTGGACGAGGCTCGCCACGTAGTAGGTGATCGCCGCAACCGAGAGCCCCTCGACGGTCTGCTGGAGGCGCAGTTGCAGCCGCACCCGGTCGTTCATCGCCTGGAGCTGGGCCTGGTTCTGGCGCTCGAGCTCGATATCGACCCGGGTGCGCAGCATCTGCGCGGCGCGGGCGAGGCGGCGGGAGAGCAGGTCCTGGCGGTCGGCGGTGACCAGGCAGGTGCGGATCGCCGGGTTGTAGCGCCGGGCGAGGAACATCGACCAGCTCGTCTGCCCGGGCAGCGCGTGCTCGCCCGCCGCCGCGAGGCGCAACCGTACCAATTCGTCGTAGGCCCGGGTCGCGCCGAAGCGGAACATCGTGCGCGATGATCCGGCCTCCAGCTCGGCGGCGAGCGCGATCAGCCGGTCGAGCAGGGCGTGGTTCTCGGCGAAGCCGTCGCTGGTGCGCATCGCCTCCATCAGGGTCGGCAGCTCGGTCTCGATCCGCCGGATCGTCGGACCCAAGCTCTGTGCCTCCGGCAGGCCGAGGAGCGCCAGCGTTCGGTAGGTCTCGATCTCGAGGAGGCGCTGGACCAGGGCGCCGGCACCGAGCCGGCTCAGCCGCCGATCGGCGACGACGATGCGGACATAGCCTTGCGGATCGGGCTGGAAGTCGGTTGCGATCACCGCTGCCCCGCCCTCGGCCTCCGCCATGGCCAGCGAGGCGGCGTTGAAGGTCGAGACGATCTCCGACGGCAGCCCGCCCTCGACCGCCGGCAGGAGGTGCAGGTCGACCGCGACGAGGAGCGGGCCGGGCTGCGTCACCTCTCCCATCGCGCCTTCCAGCGCGTCGGGCTGGGGCTGGAAGGCGTGGCCGAGGGCGTCGCCGTATTCCCAGGTATAGGTGGTGAACTCGCTGTGGCTCTCCCACCGCAGGACGGCGCCGGAGAAGACCACCCGGTGCTGCTTGGCCCCCGGCGCCGGGCCCGGATGGCCGAGGCCGGTGCAATAGGCCTCCAGCGCGTCGCGGTCGGAGGCGGCCGCCTCGCCGTCGGTCAGGAAGGCGTAGTGCAGGAAGCGGCGCGGCGTCTTGACCGGGGTGAACGGCCGGGCGTGAACCTCCGCCAGCACCCGGGCCCGCAGGGGGTGTTCGTCCAGCCGCATCCTTGAAGGCCCCTGCCCGTCGTCACGCTCCGGCGAGGCTTGGCCGAGGCCGGCCCGTGGGTCAACGGGCCACTCGCGATCGGATTCGAGCATCGTCCGACGAAGCGGATACCGATCCGCCGAAGACAATGCGGCAGAATCAATAAGCGAGAGCAGCCTCCGACCGCAACGTGATCGGAGGGTGCTCTAGTGCCGGAAGTGCCGGTAGCCGGTGAGCACCATGGCGAGGCCGGCCTCGTCGGCGGCGCGGATCACCTCGTCGTCGCGCATCGAGCCGCCGGGCTGGATCACCGCCGTGGCGCCGGCCTCGGCCGCGGCGAGCAGGCCGTCGGCGAAGGGGAAGAACGCGTCGGAGGCCACCACCGCGCCGCGGGCGAGGCTCTCCGGGAGCCCGGCGGCCTTGGCGGCCTCGGCCGCCTTCCAGGCGGCGATGCGCGAGGAATCGACCCGCGACATCTGACCCGCACCGATGCCGACCGTGGCACCGTCCTTCGCGTAGACGATGGCGTTCGACTTCACGTGTTTGGCGACCCGGAAGGCGAAGCGCAGGTCCGACAGTTCGGCCTCGGTCGGCGCCCGCTTGGTCACGACCTTGAGCGGCATGTCGTCCACGACGGCGTTGTCCCGGTCCTGCACCAGGAAGCCGCCCGCCACCGTGCGCCAGGCCTGGCCCGGGGCCCGGGGATCGGCGATGCCGCCGGTGGTGAGCAGGCGCAGGTTCTTCTTGGCGGCGACGATCGCGACCGCTTCCTCGGTGGCGTCGGGAGCGATGATCACCTCGGTGAAGACCTCGACGATCTTCTTCGCCGCCTCGGCGTCGAGGGTGCGGTTGAGCGCCACGATGCCGCCGAAGGCCGAGACCGGATCGCAGCGCAGGGCCCGCTCATAGGCCTCGAGCAGGCTCGCGCCCTCGGCGACGCCGCACGGATTGGCATGCTTGACGATGACCACGGCTGCCGTGCGGGCCGGATCGAATTCGCTCACCGCCTCGTAGGCGGCGTCGGTGTCGTTGAGGTTGTTGTAGGACAGCTCCTTGCCCTGGAGCTGGCGCGCGGTCGCGACGCCGGGGCGGGCTGCGCCGGCGGTGCGGTAGAACGCGGCCTTCATGTGCGGGTTCTCGCCGTAGCGCAGGCCCTGGGCGAGCGTGCCCCCCAGAGCCCGGAAGGTCTGAGCCTCGGGCGCCGCCTCGATCTCGCCGGCGAGCCAGGTCGCGATGGCGGCGTCGTAGGAGGCCGTGCGGGCATAGGCCTTCTGGGCCAGGCGCCGGCGGGTCGCGAAGGTGACGGCGCCGTCATGGGCATCGAGGTCGGCGAGCACGGCTCCATAATCGGCGACGTCGACCACGACCGCGACGTCCTTGTGGTTCTTGGCGGCGGCGCGGATCATCGCCGGGCCGCCGATATCGATGTTCTCGATGCACTCCGCGGCCGGCTTGCCCGCCGCCAGCGTCGCCTCGAACGGGTAGAGGTTGACGACCAGGAGGTCGATTGCCGCGATGCCGTGGGCCAGCATGGCGGCCTGGTGCTCCGGGTTGTCGCGGATCGCGAGCAGCCCGCCATGCACGCCCGGATGCAGGGTCTTGACCCGCCCGTCCATCATCTCGGGGAAGCCGGTGAGGTCGGAGACTTCCGTGACGGTGATCCCCGCCTCGGTCAGGGCCCGATGCGTGCCGCCGGTCGAGACCAGGGTGACGCCGCGGGCGGCCAGCGCGCGCGCGAACTCCACCAGCCCGGTCTTGTCCGAGACGGAGAGGAGCGCGCGGGAGATGCGGGAGAGGTCGCTCGCCATGATGACACCGGGTCTTTCGGTCGTGGGGCAGGCCCGGGACAGACACCGAGCCGGCGCAGGAATTTCGGGCGCGCCTAGCAGAATCCGCCGGTCGAGGCCAGATGTTGCGCCGCGAAACGACGGAAAACATCCCGCCTCTTGTTCCGCGGCGCCGTCGACCGGACTTGTTTGACGGCGCCGGCGCCGCCCGCATGGGCGCGGGCGCCGATGCGCCGAACGCTCATGCATCGACGTGTTTCATGCATCGACCTGTCGATGCGCGAGCGCGCCGATATTACTCGACGGCATCGGCCGTGGAGGAGCGCGTCCCCGCGCCGCCTGACGGATAGGCTCCGGTGGACAGACTTGCTATGAGGGGGCCGGCCGCGCCCCAGCCCGGGAGCGGCCGATTGCGCCACGGGAGGCGGTGATTTTCTCCGACAGTCCCTGGGGGACGGGCCTCGGCCTGTTCGCCATCGTGTTCCTGGTCTTCGCGAACGGGTTCTTCGTCGCGGCCGAATTCGCCCTGGTGGCGGTCCGACGCAGCCGGGTCCAGGAGCTCGTAGCCGAGAAACGGGCCCATGCGGGCGCCCTGCAACGGGCGGTCGACAGCCTGGATTCGCATCTGGCGGCCACGCAGCTCGGCATCACCATCTCGTCGCTCGCCCTCGGCTGGGTCGGCGAGCCGGCCCTGGCCCACCTGATCGAGCCTGTGCTCGCCTTCCTGCCGCAGGGCACGAGCACGGCCGGGGCGCATGCCGTCGCGGTGGTGGTCTCCTTCGTGATCATCACCTCGCTGCACATCGTGCTGGGCGAGCTGGCGCCGAAGAGCCTCGCGCTCCAGCGCAGCGAGCGCACGGCGCTCGCGATCGTGCGGCCCCTGCGGCTGTTCCTGATGGTCTTCCGCCCGGCCATCGCGTTCCTCAACGGCCTCGGCAACGGCGTGCTGCGCCTGTGCGGCCTGCAGCCGGGCTCCGGCGAGGGCTCGCTGCACTCCACCGCCGAGCTCTCGCTCCTGGTGGCGGCGAGCCAGGAGGCCGGCCTGATCCAGGAAGCGCAGCAGGCGGCGGTGCAGCGCATCTTCGGCATCGGCGAGCGGCGCGTGCGGGACATCATGACCCCGCGCCACGAGGTCGACTGGATCGACGTCGAGGATCCGCGCGAGGCGGTGTTGGAGACGATCCGGGCCTGCCGCCACGAGCAGCTGGTGGCGAGCCGGGGCGAGATCCACGAGATCGTCGGCGTGCTGCGCAAGCAGGACGTGCTGAACCAGCTCCTCGACGGGGCGCCGATCACCCTCGACGCGATCATCCGCGAGCCGATCGTCGTGCACGAGGGCATGCCGATCCTGCGGGTGCTCGAGACCTTCAAGGCGAAGCCCGTCCGGATGGCGATCGTCGTCGACGAGTACGGCGACCTCGAGGGCATCGTCACCCAGACCGATCTCCTCGAGGCGATTGCCGGCGACATCCCGGACACCGACGACGAGGAGCCGATGGTGGTCGAGCGCCAGGACGGCTCGCTGCTGATCGACGGCATGATGCCGGCGGTCGATGCCTTCGATCGTCTCGGCTTCACCGAGCGGCCCGACACCGACGACTTCTCGACGCTGGCCGGCTTCGTGATCTTCCAGCTCGGCCGCATTCCCACCGCCGGCGACGGGTTCGAGCGCAACGGCTGGCGCTTCGAGGTCGTCGACATGGACGGGCGCCGGGTCGACAAGATCCTGGCCGAGCGGGTGGAGGCTTGAGCCGTTCCCGGCCAGACATCCTCCCCAAGTCCGATCCCTTCCCTAACGTGAATCGGGCTTGCAAACCTTCGCCGTCCGGTTAGCTATCCGCCGGCCGGATTATCCCGGGTCGGACCGCCGGACAGGATCGGGCGCCCGGCCCTCAGCGACGGAGTTCTCACGATGACCCTCAACCGGACCCTTCTGCTCGCCGCCCTCCTGGCCGCACCGCTCGCCCTGCCCGTCTCGGCCGAGGCGAAGCCGAAGGCCGACCGCACGATCGCGGCCGTCGACACCGATTCGGACGGCACGATCGACCTCGCCGAGGCCAAGGCCGCGGCCGGCGCCGTGTTCGACAAGCTCGAGAAGGATGCCGATGGCACCCTCGACACCAAGGAGCTGCAGGGCCGTGTCAGCCGCAAGGACATGAAGCAGGCCGACCCCGACAATGACGGCACCCTCGACAAGAACGAGTACCTCGCCCTGGTCGAGGCCCGCTTCAAGCTGGCCGACCCGGACAACGACGGTACCCTCGACGCCAAGGAGATGCGGACGCCGGCCGGCAAGGCCCTGGCCCGTCTGCTGAAGTAGGACGTGACGGAACGGGGCGGGCCCCGAACGGCCCCCCCCGGGTTGA
>JAEWKL010000355.1 GCA_023386115.1 Pseudomonadota bacterium | reverse complement strand
CATCAACCTTTCGCTCGCCCGGGCGGCGGGGGCGCCTCCGGCGGCCGAGCCCTCGCGCCCGCCGCGCAGCCGGACGGCGGCGGGGGACGAGAAATGAATTGACGCGTATCTCACAGTTTGAGATTTTTTCCTCAACAAACGGGGCGCGATGCGAGGTCACCGCGTCCCGGAACACGGGGAGGATACGCGATGGGCAAGAGGTCTCGGGCTGCGCGCTGGGCCGCGATGGCGGCGGTCGCCGGCCTGCTCTGCGGGGCGGGCATCGGGCACGCCGCCGCCGAGCCGGTGAAGCTCGGCGTGCTGACCGACCTCGGCGGCCCGTTCTCGGACCTGTCGGGCGCGGGCTCCGTCGAGGCGGCGCGCCTCGCGATCGAGGATTTCGGCGGGCAGATCCTCGGCGAGAAGATCGAGCTGATCTCCGCCGATCATCAGCACAAGCCCGATGTCGGCCTCGCCATTGCCCGCAAGTGGCTCGACCAGGACAAGGTCGACGTGATCCTGGACGTGCCGAATTCCGGCATCGCCCTCGCCGTATCGAACCTCGTCAAGGAGAAGAACAGAATCGCGATCTATGCCAGCGCCGCGACCGACCGGCTGACGGAGGACAGCTGCAACGGCCACGGCCTGCACTGGACCTTCGACACCTACTCGCAGACGCAGGGCGCGGCCCGCGCGCTGATCCAGCAGGGCATCGACACCTGGTTCCTGCTCGTCGCCGACTACGCCTACGGGCACAGCATGGAGGCGGCGATGCGGGAGGCGATCCGGGAGAATGGCGGCAAGGTCGTCGGGAGCGTGCGCCATCCCCTGGCCTCGACCGACTTCTCCTCCTACCTGCTCCAGGCGCAGGCGACCCGGGCCAAGATGGTCGCGCTCGCCTCCGGCGGCGACGCCACGATCAACGCGATCAAGCAGGGGCGCGAGTTCGATCTCGGATCCTCGGGCACCCGGCTCGCCAGCCTCCTGACCTTCCTGACCGACGTGCACACCCTGGGCCTGGAGACCATGCAGGGCCTGCAATTCGTCGTGCCGTTCTACTGGGACATGGACGACAGGACGCGGGACTTCTCGCGGCGGTTCGAGCAGCGGCTCGGCAAGAAGCCGAGCGAGGCGCAATCCGGCATCTATTCCGGCGTGCTCCACTACCTGAAGGCGGTGCAGTCGGTCGGCAGCAAGGACACCGCGAAGGTGCTCGCCCGCATGCAGGAGACGCCCGTCGAGGATGCCTTCGCCCGCAACGGCAAGTTGCTGCCGAACGGGCGAATGATCCACGACATGTATCTCGTGCGGGTGAAGACCCCGGCGGAATCCAAGCAGCCCTGGGACTATTACACCATCACGGCGACCATTCCGGCCGACAAGGCGTTCCGTCCGCTCTCCGCAAGCGCCTGCCCGCTCACCAAGGGCCTGCGCTGACGAGGCGCCGCGCGCGGAGCGGCCCCGTCCGGGCGGGGCCGGTCACGCCGGCGTGGCGAATCGCGGTCCGGCCATGATCCAGACGAGTTCCGCCGGTCGCAAAGTGTCGGTCCGGAGGTCGGCGGCATCGCCGCGACGTGGGCGATCCAGCGCGGGCCTCACGCCTTCTTCGTCGCCGGAGGCTCGGTCGCGTTGAGGCTGGCGAGGGCGCTGAACCGGGCGCTGCGGATGTGCTTGCGCATGGCGCCCTCCGCCCGGTCCGGATCGCGGGATTGGAGGCCGGCGAGGATCTCCCGGTGCTCCGACAGGGCGGCCTGGGCCCGCCCGGGACGGGTGCTCGACCGCAGGCGCTGGAGCCGCAACTGGTAGTAGACTTCGTCGAGGAGCAATTGCTCCAGCCGCGGATTGCGCGCCCCGCGCACGATGGCGAAGTGGAAGTCCTCGTCCGTGCGACCCTGGACGTAGCTGCGGCCCGAGGCGACGTCCGGCTGGCCGGCATGGCGGTCGAGCAGGTCGGCGAGGTCGTCCTGCTCCCGCTCCGTCATGCGCTCGGCCGCGAGGCGCGCCGCCATGCCCTCCAGCGCCTCGCGGATCAGGAAGAGCTGTTCGAGGGTGTCGCGGTCGAAGGCGACCACCCGCACGCCGATCCGCGGCGTGCGAACGACGAGCCGGCCCTCGAGCCGGTGCAGGGCCTCGCGCAGAGGCCCGCGGCTGATCCCGAGCTGCCGCGCCAGCTCCGCCTCGGACAGGCGTTCGCCCGGCGCGAACTCGCCGGACGTGATCGCCACCACGAGCTTCGCGAACGCTTCATCGACGAGGGACGTGGATGCGATCGGATAGAGGTTGCTCATTCGGTCACCAGAATGCCCGGTCACGAAATCCCTAAATCGTGCAAACTGTCAACCATTCCGGCAGCGGACGCATGGGAAGGCTGCGGAGAAGGACCTGGACGTTGGGGTCGGCCCCGTGATTGCCCCCGATGAGCGCGGCGGGACTGCGCGATTCAGTGGCTGACAAATCCATCGGCAATCGACGGCGCAGTACCACCCGCTGCCGTTCGGATGCACGGCCGGCACCCGCCGAGTGCCGGTTTCAGGACATCGCTGGCAAACTGTTGACAGTTTGCCGAGCGTGCGCGACGCTGAGGCATCGACCGGGACGCCGGAGCGCCCGGGACCGTGCCCCCGCGAGGGCACGGCGCCTCCTGAGGACGACGCCGACATGCGAGCTACCCAGACCCTGAAAGCGATCCTGGCGCGCCGCGAGGCGGTGAGCGTGCCGGGCGCCGCCAACGCCCTGTTCGCCCGCGTGATCGAGGATCTCGGCTACGAGGCGGTCTACGTGACCGGGGCCGGCGTCGCGAACATGCATCTGGGCGCGCCGGATATCGGGCTCACCACCGTCACCGAGGTGGCGAGCGCGGTATCGGCCGTGGCCGACGCCGTGAGCCTGCCGATCATCGTCGACGCCGATACCGGCTTCGGCAACGCCGTGAACATGGTGCGCACGGTGCGCCTGCTCGAGCGGGCGGGCGCGGCCGGCATCCAGATCGAGGACCAGGTCTTCCCGAAGAAGTGCGGCCACTTCACCGGCAAGGACGTGATCCCGGCCGACGAGATGGTGCAGAAGATCAAGGCCGCGGTCGATGCGCGGCGCGACGGCGACCTCCAGATCATCGCCCGCACCGACGCCCGGGCGGTGGAGGATCTCGACCGGGCGATCGCGCGGGCGCGGGCCTATATCGAGGCCGGCGCCGACGCGACCTTCGTCGAGGCGCCGGTCTCGGCCGAGGAGCTGGCGCGCATCGCCCGCGACCTGCCGGTGCCGCAGGTCGCCAACATCGTGTTCGGCGGCCGCACCCCCGATCCGGGCCGGCAGGCGCTCGCCGGGATGGGCTTCTCGATCGTCCTCTACGCCAACGCCGCCCTGCAGGCCGCGCTCAAGGCCTCGTTCGACGTGCTCGGCGCGCTCAAGCGCGACGGCTCGCTCGCCGAGGTCGCCGACCGCCTCGCCTCGTTCGAGGAGCGCCAGCGCGCGGTCGACAAGGACGCCTGGGACGCCCGCGAAGCTCGCTACCGCATCGCCTGAGGGAGGTCGTCATGAGCCCCGTGCCCCCGAGCCAGAAGCCCTGGGACGGCCTGATCTCCGAGGAGGAGCAGCGGGCCTACAACGCCGCCGGCTTCGGCCGGACCACCGGCCTGGGCAAGCGCCCGGCCCTCCTCGTGATCGACGTGCAGTACCGCACGACCGGCACGGTGCCGATGCCGTTCTGGCAGGCTATCGAGGAATACCCGACCTCCTGCGGCGAGGTCGCCTGGGCGGCGGTGGCGCGGATCGAGCGGCTGATCGCGCTGTTCCGCGAGCGCGGCTGGCCGGTCCTCTACCCCCTCGTCGCGCCGAAGGCCGGCTTCGACCAGGGCCGCCTCTCCGACAAGGTCCCGGCGATCATGAACGTCGCCGCCAAGGGCTACGAGTTCCCGCCCCCGGTGGCGCCGCGGGACGGCGACATCCTGCTGCCGAAGAAGCATCCGAGCGCCTTCTTCGGCACGCCGCTCGCGAGCTACCTCATCAACCTCCAGGCCGACAGCCTGGTGGTGACCGGCTGCTCCACCAGCGGCTGCGTGCGCGGCAGCGTCGTCGATGCCTTCGCGTACAACTTCCGGGTCCTGGTGCCGCACGACGCCGTCTACGACCGCAGTGCCACCTCGCACGCGGTCAACCTCTTCGACATGGCGTCGAAATACGCGGACGTGATGTCGACCGACGAGGCCCTGGACGCCCTGCGCGCCCTCGCCTGAGCCGCCCCCGAGACCTGTCCCGGGCGCGCCCCGCCCCCGGGCCCGAGCACCGCCGAACAAGCATCGCCGAAACAGAAGAGTGGGACCGATGACAGCGCGCGCAGCCCTTCCCCTGAGCCGTCGAGCCCTGATGGCGGCATCCCTGGCGGTCTCCTGCGGCCTCGCCGGGACGGCGTCGGCCCAGGAGCCGCTGCGCTTCGGCATGGCGATGCCGCTGTCCGGCGGACAGGCGACCTACGGCCAGGATCAGGTCAAGGCGGCCGAGTGGGCGGTGGCGGAGATCAACGCCAAGGGCGGCGTCGCCGGCCGCAAGCTCGAGATGATCGTGCTCGACACGCGGGCCGACCCGCAGGCCGGCATCCAGGCTGCCAACCGCCTGGTCTCGGTCGACAAGGTCCCGGCCTTCGTCAGCGCCTGGTCGGCGGTGGTCAAGGCGGTCGCCCCGGTGGCGAACGACACCCGCACGGTGCAGCTCTCGGTCGGCGCCAACTCGGCCGAGATCGCCCGGCTCGGCGACTACACCTATACCACCTTCCCGCTCGCCTCCGTCGACATCACGGCCGTCGCGCACTACGCGGCGAAGGAGATGGGCAAGAAGCGGGCGGCGGTTCTCTACATCAACAACGAGACCGGCACGGTGGCGGCGCAGATCTACCGCGACGTCTTCACCAAGGCCGGCGGCCAGGTCGTCGCCTACGAGGCCTACGACCCGCGCGCCTCGGACTGGACCGGCCCGCTGCTCAAGGTGCGGGCGGCGCAGCCCGACATCGTCCACATCCAGGGCCTCGTCGCCGACACGCCGCAGGTCATCGCCCAGATGCGCCAGCTCGGCCTGACGATCCCGGTCTCGTCCTACTCGGCGGTCTACAACCCAAAGCTGATCGAGCAGCTCGGCAAGGCGTCCGAGGGCGTCATCGCCACCTCCCTCGCCCCCGGCGCCGCTGACGACCCGGCGGTCGCCGCCTATCTGGCGCGCTGGAAGAAGGAGGTCGGCCGCGAGCCGAACGGCCTGCCCTACACCCAGTACCTCTACGACGCGCCCTACCTCGTCGCCGCGGTCTATGGCGGCCTGATCGAGAAGAAGATGCCGCTCACCGGCGAGAACTTTCGCAAGGAAATGCTGGCGATCCGCAGCTTCGACCTGCCGCTCACCGGCAAGCTGACGATCAACGACGACCACACCGTGAACAAGACCGTCTACCTGATGGAGGTCAAGAACGGCGCCTGGGTGAAGAAGGCGGTGGTCGAGTAGCGCGCCGAACGAAGCCGGAAGCGGGAGCGAGACCATGCTGTCCTTCGACATCCTCGCGCAGGTGCTGTGGACGTCGCTCGCGACGTCCGCG
>JAEWKL010000327.1 GCA_023386115.1 Pseudomonadota bacterium | reverse complement strand
CCGCGGGGTGGGCGGCGCGCCTCCCCGCCGGCCGCGCCGCGCCCACGCCCGGGGCCGACATGGCTCCGGCGCCGCTCGCGGTCCTCGGCACGCTGGCGGTGGCGGGAATCGGCGCCTGGCTGGGCCTGCGCCTGCGCATTCCCGCGGGCGCCCTGATCGGCCCGCTCGCCATCGGGGCGACGCTTCATGCCACCGGGCTCGCCGGCATGGCCCTGCCCTCCTGGCTGCTGGCGCTCGCCTATGCGGGCATCGGCTGGACGGTGGGCCTGCGCTTCACCCCCGCGACCGTGCGGGCGACCCTGTTCGCCCTGCCGGGCGTGCTGGTGGCGACCTTCGGGCTGATCGGCCTGTGCGGCCTCTGGGCCTGGGGCCTGACCTTCCTTCTGCCGATCGATCTCCTCACCGCCTTCCTGGCGACGAGCCCGGGCGGGCTCGATTCGGTGGCGATCATCGCGGTCGGCACCCATTCGGACGTGTCCTTCGTCCTCGCGGTGCAGACCCTGCGGCTCCTCGTGGTCATCATCACGGGCCCGCTCGTGGCGAAGTGGATCTCTCGCAGCGCCCGCGAGGCGCGCTGAGGCGGAACCGCACCAGTCAAGCTCGCATCCCGCAGCGAAACCCGTTATCTCGTCGACTTCGGCGATCCCGTCGCTCTCGGCGAGCCGCCTTCGCCCTCGAATCATGACCGAAGCCGTGCACGACTACATCAAGAAGATCCTCGGGGCCCGCGTCTACGACGTCGCCATCGAGAGCCCCCTCGACGCGATGCCGCGCCTGTCGCAGCGTCTCGGCGCCACGGTGCTGCTCAAGCGCGAGGACCTGCAGCCGGTCTTCTCGTTCAAGATCCGGGGCGCCTACAACAAGATGGCCGGCCTGGCCCCGGAGGCTCTGGCCCGCGGGGTGATCTGCGCCTCGGCCGGCAACCACGCGCAAGGCGTGGCGCTCGCGGCCAAGCGCTTAGGGATTCCGGCGGTGATCGTGATGCCGCGCACCACCCCGGCGATCAAGGTCGAGGGCGTGAAGTCCCGCGGCGGCCAGGTCGTGCTGCACGGCGACGCCTTCGACGAGGCCTACACGCATGCCAAGACCCTGGAGGCCGAGCAGGGTCTGACCTTCATCCACCCCTACGACGATCCGGAAGTGATCGCCGGCCAGGGAACGATCGGCCTCGAGATCCTGCGCCAGCACGGCGACCCGATCGAGGCGGTGTTCGTGCCGGTCGGCGGCGGCGGCCTCGCGGCAGGGGTCGCCACCTTCATCAAGTTCATGCGCCCCGAGACCAAGGTCATCGGCGTCGAGCCGGCGGATGCCGCCAGCATGAAGGCGGCGATCGAGGCGGACGAGCGGGTGGTGCTC
Organism: Pseudomonadota bacterium; assembly: GCA_023386115.1. Lineage (GTDB taxonomy): Bacteria > Pseudomonadota > Alphaproteobacteria > Rhizobiales > Beijerinckiaceae > Methylobacterium. The sequence continues at coordinate 2,365 of JAEWKL010000327.1, read as the reverse complement.
GACACGGTCGGCCTCTTCGCCGACGGCGTCGCGGTGCGCCAGGCCGGCGCCGAGACCTTCCGGCTCTGCCGCCAGCACCTCGACGAGGTGATCACCGTCGATACCGACGCGATCTGCGCCGCGGTGAAGGACGTGTTCGACGACACCCGCGCGATGTCCGAGCCCTCGGGCGCCCTGGCGCTCGCCGGCCTCAAGGAATACGCCGCGAGGGGCAGCGTCACGGGGGCGGGCACGCTCGTCGCGATCAACAGCGGCGCCAACCTCAACTTCGATCGGCTCCGCCACATCGCCGAGCGGGCCGAGATCGGCGAGCGCCGCGAGGCCCTGCTCGCCGTGACCATCCCGGAGCGGACCGGCAGCTATCGCGCCTTCATCCGGGCGCTGGGGCGGCGCGCCATCACCGAGTTCAACTACCGCTACGCGCCGGGCGCCGAGGCGCATATCTTCGTCGGCGTGCAGCTTAACGGCGGCCGGCCGGAGAAGGAGGCCCTGATCGCGGAGCTGCGCGGCCTCGGCTATCCGCTGGTCGACCTCACCGACAACGAGATGGCGAAGCTCCATGTCCGCTACATGGTCGGCGGCCGGGTGCCGGGCCTGTCCGACGAGCGGCTCCTGCGCTTCGAGTTCCCGGAGCGCCCCGGCGCGCTCCTGAAGTTCCTCGACAGCCTCGGCGTCGCCTGGAACATCTCGTTGTTCCACTACCGCAACCACGGCGCCGATTACGGCCGCGTGCTCGCCGGGATCCAGGTGCCGGAGGCCGAACGCGACCGGTTCGCCGCGGCGCTCGCCGAGCTCGGCTACGAGCACCACGACGAGACCGACAACGCCGCCTACCGGCTGTTTCTCGACGGCCAGCCCCGCGAGGTGCAGGCCCGCGCGGTGGCGCCGGCGGCGTGAGGCCGGCCGAATCGCTGCGAAAGCCGCTCCGGTGACGAAGCCGAGACCGTTTCGTCACAGAAAAAGCGTCGAGATCCGCGAAGGAGACCGGTGCCCGGCCGCGCGGCGATCGGGCGCCGGCTCAAGTCGCCCGACTCCGCCTTGACGCCGCCCCGCCACAGGTTCACCTCTCGCGCCCGATGCCTCCGCTCCTCGCCCTGCCCTTCCCCGCCATCGACCCCGTCGCGGTCGCGATCGGGCCGTTGCAGATCAAGTGGTACGCCCTCGCCTACATCGTGGGCCTCGTGGGCGGCTGGTTCTACGCCAAGCGCCTGGTCTCGGCCCCCTCGCTCTGGGGCGCGGTGCGCCGGCCCACCCCCCTCGACATAGACGACCTGATCGTCTGGGTCGCGCTCGGCGTCGTGCTCGGCGGGCGCATCGGCTACGTGCTGTTCTACAACCTCGCCGCCTACCTGTCGCACCCGGCCGAGATCCTGGCGATCTGGCGCGGCGGCATGTCGTTCCACGGCGGCTTCCTGGGCGCGGTGCTGGCCCTGGTGCTGTTCGCCCGCCGCCGCGGCCTCAATCCTTACGCGATGCTCGACCTCGCCGCCGTGGTGGTGCCGATCGGGCTGTTCTTCGGCCGCATCGCCAATTTCGTGAACGGTGAGCTGTGGGGCCGGCCGGCGCCGGATTTTCCCTATGCCATCGTCTTCCCCAACGGGGGGCCGCTGCCGCGCCATCCGAGCCAGCTCTACGAGGCCGTCGCCGAAGGGCTGGTGCTGTTCATCCTGATGGCGCTCGCGGTCCGGCGCTTCGGCTTCCGGCGCCCCGGCCTCCTCGGCGGCCTGTTCGTCGTCGGCTACGCCATCGCCCGCACCACCTGCGAGTTCTTCCGCGAGCCGGACCCGCAGCTCGGTTTCCTGTTCGGCACCCATGTCGGGGCGCTCGGCGGCGGCATCACCATGGGGATGCTGCTCTGCGTGCCGATGCTGCTGATCGGCGCGGTGTTCATCCTGCGGGCCTGCCGCGGCGACACCCGGCCGCGGGCCCGGCTCGAGGCGGAAGCGGGGCCTGAGGCCGAGGCGCCGGAAGTGGAGTCCGCGTGAGCGACACGCCGCTCCTCGGCGAGCTGCGCCGCCTGATCGCCGTCGAGGGACCGATCTCCATCGAGCGCTACATGGCGCTCTGCCTCGGCCACCCGGTCCACGGCTATTACCGCACCCGCGATCCGCTGGGTGCGGCCGGAGACTTCACCACCGCGCCGGAGATCAGCCAGATCTTCGGCGAGCTTCTCGGCCTGTGGACGGCGGAGGTCTGGCACGGGCTCGGACGCCCGGCTCCCTTCCGCCTGGTCGAGCTCGGCCCCGGCCGCGGGACGCTGATGGCGGACGCGCGGCGGGCGCTCCGCGCGGCGGCGCCTGATTGCCTGGCGGCGTCCGACCTCCACCTCGTCGAGACCAGCCCCCCCTTGCGCGCCGCGCAAGGC
>JAEWKL010000261.1 GCA_023386115.1 Pseudomonadota bacterium | reverse complement strand
GCCCTGCGCCGGTCGCTCGCGGTGGCGCCCGCCGAGGCGGTGCCGGTCTTGCGCGGGAGCGCGACGGCGGGTGCGAGGGTGACTCCGGCGCCGGTGCTGCGGGTGTCGCGGGCGGAGGCGGATTCCCGGTAGAGTGCCGGGTGTCGGCGCGGGAGCCCTGGGTCGAGCTGACGGATTATCTCGAGCCGCACGCTTTGGGGCAGTGGTGGGCGATCGTCTCGAATGAGCGATGGTTCAGTTTTTACCCCACGCCCTTTCCCGGACGATCGAAGCGATAGCGGAAGGAGATCCGGGATCCAGCAAGAAATTTCGCGAAGCGTCCGTCTGTCGGCAACGTTGCAGTCAAGGAGCCGCTTCGCGGCACTTCTCCCCTGGATCCAAGATCTCCTTCCGCTGACGCTTCAGCCGTGCGGGAAAGGCGAGCCCCATGGACACGTGTCCACTTGCAAGCGCCGACTTGGATTGCTGTCGGGTGCGGTGCTCCGGCGAAACTGACACCCTCCGCGTCATTCCGGGGCCGTGCAGCGGAGCCCGGAGTGCCGAAGGCACGCCCAGAACCGCGGATGGTTCAGGAAAGAACGGGCTGCGTTCCGCTTTATCTTATGGCACCTGCGCGTCTGGATTCCGGGCTCCGCTGCGCGGCCCCGGAATGACCCTGAGTGTGGCAGCTCCGTCGAGAAAAGCACTTTAACAGTGCGCCGCTCATATCTTGCCGAGGAGTGGCCCCCAACCCCCTCACGCCGCCTCCGGCACCGGCGCCCCGGGCTTCTCCGGCGGCCGCGAATCTTCCGTCAGCCGCCCGTTCTCGATCCGGAAGACCCGGTCGACCTGGTCGAGCAGGCGCTCGGAATGGGTGATGAACACCTTGGCGGCCCGCACGCCCTTCAGGCTCTCGACGAGGGCGACCTCCGTCGCCGGGTCGAGATTCGCCGTCACCTCGTCGAGGAGCATCAGCCGCGGCCGGCGGCAGATCGCGCGGGCGAGCAGCAGGCGGCGGCGCTGGCCGGTGGAGAGCACGCTGCCCTCCTCCGAGACGTGGGTGGCGTAGCCCTGCGGCAACCGCTCGATCTCCTCGCGCAAGGAGACCCGGACCAGGGCCGCCTCCATCTCGGCGTGGGACACGGCGGGATCGAACAGCGACAGGTTGTCGGCCACCGTGCCGGCGAAGAGCCCGTCATCGGCGAAGACGACCCCGAGATTGGCCCGGTACTCGCGCTTGCCGAACTGGCTCAGTGGCGCGCCGTTGACCGTGACCGAGCCGGCGGCGGGCTCGGTGAGGCTCGCCAAGATCCGCATCAGCGACGACTTGCCCGAGCCCGAGGCGCCGACGATCGCGATCGTCTCGCAGCGGCCGACATCGATGGCGAGGGAGGCCCCCGTCAGGATCGGCTCCTCGCCGCGGCCGAACCGGATCGTGACGTCCTCGATCCGGACCTCCTTGCGGATCGCCCGGTGAACCATCGCCTCGTGCAGGCCCTCCTCCGGCGCCTGGCCGATCACGTCGTCGAGGCGGGCGACGTGGACCTTCAGGGCGGCGAGCTGGAGCAGGCTCGAGGTCAGGTGGTTGACGCGGTCGAAGAAGTCGGTGCGCAACGCGATGAAGGCGTAGAGCGTGCCGATCGTCAGCGTGTTCTTGATGACGCCGGTGATGCCGAGATAGAGCGTCGCCACGGTGCTCACCGCGATGACGACGTGCATCAGGAACTCGGCGTCGAGCCCGGCCTTCTTCGCCCGGAAGTCGAGATGGGCGAAGCGCGCGAAGCTCTCGAACCAGGTCATGGCGAAGAGCTCGGTGCTGTTGTGGGCCTTCAGGCTGCCGATGCGCTGCAACCCGTCGATCAGGCTCGCCTGCTCCTGCGAGCGGGCCTCCAGCGAGCCGGCGGTGGCGCGGTCGAGGGTCGGGAAGGTGACGAAGCGCATCGCCAGCACGGCGGCGAGCGTCGCCAGCGTGATCGACGCCATGACGGGCGAGTAATAGACCATCAGCCCGACGAGCAGGAACGCCGTGCCGATATCGGCGAACGACGTGACCAGACCACCGACCATGAAGGTGCGGATCGTGTCGATCGACTGGATCCGGGTGACGAAGTCGCCCGGATGGCGCAACTCGAAGTAGCTCAGCGGCAGGCGCAGCGCGTGGCCGACGACGTTGCGGGTGAACTGGAGCTGCAGCAGCGTCGAGGCGCGCAAGCCGATATAGCCGCGCAGCCATTGCCCGAAAGCCTCGAACAGCATCATCAGGACCAGGCCGGCAGCCAGCATCTGCATCAGGTCGAGATCGACCTGCGGGATCACCACGTCCAGCGCGATCTGGAGCAGCACCGGGGTGGTGAGGCCGAGCAACGAGATCGCCACCGAGACCAGCGTGATCTGCCACACCGTGTCGCTCAAGCCCCGGGCGCTGCGCAGGATGTCGAGCAGCTTGAGCCGGTCGCCGACCCTGATCGCCCGGAAATCCATCCGGGGCGCGAATTCGAGCACGACGCCGCCGAACAACCGCTCCATGTCGGCGCGCTCGTAGATCCGCAGGCCGAATTCGGGATCGTGGACGTGGTAGCGCCCGCGAGACATCGTCTCCAGCACCACGAAATGGTTGCCGCGCCAGTGCAGGATCGCCGGCAACGCCACCTGCTCCAGCTCGGTCACCCCGTCGAGGGCGTAGCCGCTGGCGTCGAGGTCCAGGCTGTCGGCGAGCGCCACGATGCTGGCGAGCGTCATGCCGTTGCGCGACAGCGGAAACAACGCCCGCAGATAGGCGAGATCGATGTCGTGGCGATGGTAGTTCGCCACCATTGCGAGGGCCGCGAGCCCGCACTCGTTGGCCTCGTTCTGCAGGATCGAGCGCACCCGCCGCCTGCTGAGCGCGCGCTTGAGCCAATCGGTCATCGCATCATCCCCTGCCGCGCATCGCCCGGATCGGATCGAGCATCCAGTCGATCAGCCGCCGCCGCTCGACCACGATGTCGGCCGAGAGCGTCGAGCCGATACGGATCGGCTCGTCGGTCCCGTAGGCGCGCATGGTGCGCGAGCCGGGCCGCACTTCGACCCGGTAGACGGATTGGCGCGCCGCCGCGGCCGCCGCATCGCCCCCGCCTTCTTCCGCCGAGGCCAGCATCGGGTTGCGCAAGGGGGTGCCGGAGATGACCGTGATCGTGCCCTTGGCGATGCCGAAGGTCTTGAACGGGAAGGCGTCGTATTTCAGCACCACCTCCTGGCCGACCTTGGCGAGGCCGATGGCGCGAGCCGGCACTTCGAGCACGATCAGCGGATCGGCCCGTGTGTCGCCGAGGATCGCCACCACCTGGTCGGCGGCCACCGAATCGCCGGGCTGGACGTAGAGCCCGGCGACCTCCCCGTCGGTCGGCGCTACCACGTCGATGCGCGACTGGGCCCCGAGGGACGTGATCTGCGCCTCGACGGTGCTCAACTCGTTGCGGATCGAGGCGAGCTGCGCCGCCTTCTCGGTATCGCCGGTGCGTTGGGCCCGCAGGCGCTCGGAGGTGCCCTGGCGCAGCTCGGCCCGGCGGGCGCGCAATTCGGCAATCTGGCGGGCATAGTCGAGGGCGGCGCGGCGCTGGCCGTTGAGGGTCTCGCGGGTGGCGTAGCCTTGGCGCAGATAGGCCTCGACGCGGGCGACCATCTCCTCCTGCTGGCGCAGACCCTCCTTCAGGGTGCGCTCCTGCTCGTCGAGGGCGCGCAAGACCGCCGCGACGTTGCGCTCGGTCTCGTCGCGGTCGCCGCGGGTCGAGTCGAGGTAGGCCGAGAGGCGCGCCTGCTCGGCCGAGAGGCCGGTGCGCCGCTCCTGCAGGCTGCGGAGCGTGGCGCCGACGGTCGAGACGCCCCCCGTGGTCTGCTCGCGCAAGTGCACCTGCATCAGCCGCTGGCCGCGGGTGACGGCGTCACCCTGCTTGACGGCGATCTCCCGGACGATGCCGGCGGCCTGGGCGTCGAGGCGGGTGAGGCCCGAGGCCGCCGAGACGTAGCCGCGCACCGCTTCGGAGCGGGCGAGGCGGCCGAGAAAGAGGCCGGCCACGATCACCACGATGAGGGCGCCGAAGAGCCACGCCATCCAGACGCTGCCGCGATCGTGCTGGAGGTGGACGGTGCCGCTGAGCTGCCGGCGCTTGAAGCTGGCCTCCGCGGAGGGAGGCGCCGCGGGTTCGCTCATCGACCATCCGCTCGCGAGGCCTTACGCCGCCAGGTCGCGCGGCGCCTCTCCGCCTGCCGGAGAGTTGTCCTGCACCGTCGCAGAGGAAGGTAAATATTCGGCGAGCATCGGCCAGAGGTGCCACTGCTCCGGCCGGCCCGAGATGGCGGCCTGGATGTGCCGGCGCATGATCCCGGCCACGTGAGCCCGCTCCTCGGGCGCGCTGCCCCGCACCTCGAAGGGCTGGCCGAGGCCGACCGTGTCGCCGTGATCGTCCATGGTGGTGGCGATCGGCACCACCGTCGCGCCGGTGAGCCGCGCCAGGGTGTCGGTGCCGAAGGCGAAGCGGAAGGGCAGCCCGAACATCGGCATCTCGGCCGGCGCGCCGTAGGACGGGTCGAGGTCGCAGAACACCACGATCACCGCACCCTTCTGGCCGAAGCGCACCGCGGACAGGAAGCCGGCCCGCTCGCTCACGGTCAGGAAGCGCACGTCGACGTCGACCTCGCGCAGGCGCTCGATCACTTCCGTCTCCATCGCCATATCGTCGCGCTGGCGCAGGACCAGCATCGGCCGGCCCGGGAAGTAGCGCACCATCAGCGCCGCGAGGCCGAGCACGTAGGCGCCCATGTGGAGCGGGGCCAGGATCACCGGCCGGCCGATGGCGGCGACGCGCTCCATCACCGCCGGGTCGGTGACCTGCACCCGGGCGACGTCGCGCTGGATCGCCGCGATCGGGCGCGTGTGCAGGGCGCACCACTCGATCTCGGAGGCGACGTCGTGGAGGACGGCCTCGCGCGAGAGGCGCAACGCCTCGCGGCGCGGCAGGCGCAGGACGCTCTCGAAGGTCGCCGCGAAGCTGGTTCCGTCGGTCCGGCCGAGGAGGCGGCGGCCCGTCACGAGGATGCGCAGGGCGCGCCGGCGCCAAGCCAGCGGCAGGTTTGCAAGGCGCGCGTAGATCCAGGGGATGTGTGGGACCGCCCTCATCAGATCTCCGTCCTCTCGGCAACGGCCCCGCCCGGATCCGCGATCAGCGCCTCAGCAGTGCTTCTTGGACTTGGCGCTGCCGCAGGTCGGGGCCGGCGGAAGGCACGGGGGAGCCGGCGGGCAGGCCGGGGCGCAGGGCGTGCAGCAGCCGCCGGCGATGGTGCCAAGGGTCTTCAGGTCGAGGCTTTTCATCGGGGCTATCCTCAAGTCCGGGACCGGTCTCGTGTCCCGCTGACAGTCTTGAGATGCCAGATGTCCCGAAACGTGTCGAGACGTGCAGTCGAGCGCTTTAGGATTCGTTAATCAATACCAACTCAGAAAGTGCATCGACGGCAAGAACTTACGCTGCGGCAATGAAAAATGCGTAGGTAGTTTCGCAGGGGAAGGCCTGTGCATGGCAGGCCCGCGAGGTCTCGCCGGAGACGGCAGTAGGACGGCGCGATTGCGGATCGATGCTCCGGGAGGGTGTCTTGACTCAGGGATGCCGCGTCCAGGAACGATTTTGCTGTCCCGGCGACATCATTCGCGCGGGACCGTGGCCGGCGCCGGACGCGATGCCGGCCGTCGGATCTTGCCAAGGCGACGTTGCGGCTCACCTCGCGCGCAAGACAGAGCAAGTTCAGGGATGCGCGGTGACAGATCGCCGGAAGCAGGGATTCGCGGCGCGACGATGCCCTGCCCCCTGGTTCAGGCGACGAGGCGCGGCGGGCCTGCGCGCATCAGCATGCCGAAGAGGTCGCGCGGATCGTCCGGATCGGCCAGCAGGTCGAGATCCTCGTAGTAGGGATGCTCAGCCAGGAGGTCGCGCACGGTGCGCAGGGCGGAAAAATCCTCGATCGCGAAACCCACGGAGTCGAAGACCGTGATCTGGCGCGACTCCGTGCGGCCGGGCGCCGACCCGGCGAGGACCCGCCACAGCTCGGTCACCGGATGATCCGGTGCCAGCTGCTGTATCTCGCCTTCGATGCGGGTCTGCGGCTCGTACTCGACGAAGAGGGCGGCGCGGCGCAGGACGCCCGGCGCCAGCTCGGTCTTGCCCGGGCAGTCGCCTCCGACCGCGTTGATGTGCATCCCCTCCCCGACCAGGTTGTCGCCGAGGATCACGGCGTTGCGCTTGTCCGCCGTCACGGTGGTGACGATGTCGGCGCCGCGCACGGCCTCCGCGGTGCTGGCGCAAGCGTCGAGGGCGAAGCCGAAGCGCCCGAGATTGCGCAGGCATTTGCCGGTCGCCGCCGGGTCGATGTCGTGGAGGCGGAAGGCATCGACCCCGAGCAGCGCCCGGAAGGCCAGGGCCTGGAACTCGGCCTGGGCGCCGTTGCCGATCAGCGCCATGGTGCGCGCGTCCGGCCGCGCGAGGGCTTTCGCGGCCAGCGCCGAGGTGGCGGCGGTGCGGAGTGCCGTGAGCAGGGTCATCTCGGTGATGAGCACCGGATAGCCGTTGCCGACATCCGCCAGCACCCCGAAGGCCGTGACGGTCTGGCGCCCGCCGGCGGCGTTCTTCGGATGGCCGTTGACGTATTTGAAGCCGTAGGTGTGGCCGTCGCTCGTCGGCATCAGCTCGATCACCCCGTCAGGGCTGTGGGCGGCGATCCGGGGCGTCTTGTGGAAGGCGTCCCACCGCGAAAAATCCTCCGCGATGGCGGCGGCGAGACGAGCCAGCATCGCCTCGATCCCGACCGCGTGGACGAGGCGCATCATGTTGTCGACGCTGACGAAGGGGACGACGTTGAGGGCCGGCATCTAGAAGCTCCGTGTCGGTCGGTCGAGGATGCGGCGGCCCAGCAGGCTGGCGGCGAGGTCGGTCATCAGGAGGGCGGTGCGGCCGCGCTCGTCGAGGAAGGGATTCAGCTCCACGAGGTCGAGGCTGCGCACCAGGCCGGAATCGTGGAGCAGCTCCATGATCAGGTGGGCCTCCCGGAAGGTGGCCCCGCCCGGCACCGTCGTGCCGACCCCCGGCGCGATGCCCGGATCGAGGAAATCGACGTCGAGGCTGACATGGAGCAGGCCGTCCGCCGCCGTCACCTCGCGCAGGAAGCCGCGCAAGGGAGCGACGACGCCGTTCTCGTCGATGTCGCGCATGTCGTGCACCCGGGCGCCGCTCTCGGCGAGCGCCCCGCGCTCCGCCGGATCGACGCTGCGCAGGCCGAACATGCAGATCCGAGCCGGATCGAGCGCGGCTGTCAGCGGCGGGAAATAGCCCTCGAAGCCCGGCCGCCCGGTGAGGTAGGCGAGCGGCACGCCGTGCAGGTTGCCGCTCGTCGTCGTGTCGAGGGTGTGAAGGTCGGCATGCGCATCGAGCCAGAGCAGGAAGAGCGGCCGTCCCTCGGCCTCGGCCCGCCTCGCCATGCCCGCCACGGTGCCGGCCGAGAGGCTGTGGTCGCCGCCGAGGAAGATCGGGCGCGCCTCGGCACTGTGCCGGAAGGCGGCCTCGGTGAGCGCCAGGGTCCAGCCCGCCGTCTCGGCAAGGTGATGGATCGCCCGGTTCGGGTGCGGGGGAGCTGCGAAAGGCAAGGGCGCGATCGCGCCCGCATCCTCGGCCGGGAGGCCGAGATCGCGGATCGCCTCGAGCAGGCCCGCCGCCCGGTAGGCGCTCGGCCCCATGTCGCAGCCGAGCCGGTTCGTCCCCGACTGCACCGGTGCCCCGACCAGGACGCAGCCTTCCGGATTCCTGCCTTCCGGATTACTGCCTGCTGTATTCTTGCCCACCACCCGCCCGCTCCCGCCTCGATCATCCCTCAAGGCTCGACGGTAGCGCGCCCATGCGTCACTCTGAACACGGGAAGCTGATCGATTTCTCGAACGGATCGCTCAGTCTGGCAGGCCGGATCGCGCACAATGTCGGAATGGATGCCCTCGACCAGAGCCTCGTCACCCTGCTGCGGCACGATTGCCGGCGCCCGGTCTCGGAACTCGCCGCGCTCCTGAAGGTGTCGCGCGCCACCGTCCGGGCGCGGCTCGACCGGCTCGAGCGAGACGGCGAGATCATCGGCTACACGGTGGTGCTGCGGGCCGATGCCCAACCGGCGGCGGTGCGGGCGATCACGCTGATCGCGGTGGAGGGGCGCAAGGCCGGCGACGTGATCGACGCGCTCAAGGGCTTCGCCGAGATCACCTCGGTCCACACCACGGTCGGCGCCTGGGACATCGTGGTGGAAGTGTCCGCCGGCAGCCTGCCGGACCTGGACGATCTGCTGCGGCGGGTGCGCCTGGTGCCGGGCGTGACCACCTCGGAGACGCACCTGCTGCTGTCGACGCCGCGGAGCGCACGGGCGCGGTTGTAGGAGAGCGTCGGATGTTCGAGCGCGAACATCCGAAACTCGTTCAATCTCACTCTCAACCTCATCCTGAGGTGCTGCGCAGCAGCCTCGAAGGAGGCCTCCAGAAGACTCGGCGATCCCTGGAGGTCTCCTTCGAGGCTCAGCGATCTTCGATCGCCTCGCACCTCAGGATGAGGTCGTGGTTGGGAGTGACACGGGCCTCAGGCCCGCAACGCCGCCCCGCTCAGACCGGCCGCTGCAGCTTGCAGCTGTCGATGGCGCCTAGCGCCTTGGCGCGGGCCGAATCGTTGAAGTAGCCCGTCGTGCGGTAGGCCTGGATCTCGGAGGCGTCGAGGGCGCGCAGGGTCGTGCGGGCGTAGCAGCCGCAGGGGCGCTCGAAGCTGGTCTCGGCGGTGTTCTGCATCCGGGCCTGGACGACCGCGCAGGCGCGGCGCACCCGGGTCTCGAGCTCCGACGTGGGCGCGGTGCGCAGCGACGGGTCGGGCTGGTAGGCCTCGAGCTGCGACGAGGAGGCGCCGGCGAGAGCCGAGGGGGCGCCCAGCGCGAAGAAGCCGGCGCCGAGCGCGAGGAAGCCGGCGGCGAGGAAGGTGCGGAGACGCATGGCAAAGAGGTCCGTTGGGCTGCTTGTCGTCAAGCTCGACCGTTGGACGCCGAAACTCCCCGCCCGCACAAGGGCGGGCGGGCCACACCGGGGATGAAAGACCGCGGCGGCCGCTGCGGCCTCCCGACGGCCGACAGCCGCTAGAGCGGCAGGGCCGCGATCGCCACATGGTTGTCGTGGAAGGCGGCGCCGCCGAACGGGGCCGGGGCATCGGCCCCCGTCAGGGTGTTGATGCCCCGGCCGTCCGGATAGGCGTCGTTGGGCCAGATCGATTCGGCGATCAGCACGCCGCGGCGCAGGCCCGGAAACAGCGTCGCCCGCAAGGTCACGGTGCCCCGTTCGTTGGACAGGCGCACCCAGGCCCCCTCCCCGATCCCGAGCGGCTCGGCATCCTCCGGGTGGATCATCACCGTCGGGTGGCGCTCCTTGGCGAGCGAGGTCGGGGTCTCGGTGAAGCTCGAATTGAGGAAGTTGCGCGCCGGGCTGGTGGCGAGGCGGAACGGGTGATCCACGGTCGCAGCCATCAGCGGCGCCTCCCAATGGTCGGGGAGCGGCGGCATCGCCGGCCCGCGCGGCCCGTCCTTGGCGACGGGCACGGTTCCCCAGTCCGGCCGGAAGCGGAAACGCCGGTCCGGATAGGCGAAGCCGTCGAGGAAGTGGGCGCGCTCGAAGGCGGGCTGCACGTCGAGGAAGCCCTCTCCCTCCATCTCCGCCAGGCTGCCGCGGCGCGAGGCCTTGAGGGTGGCGTCGATCAAGTCGCGCGGGCTCATGGCGAAGCCCGGATGCTCGGCGCCGAGGCGCTCGGCCAAGGCCGCGATCACCTCGTGGTTCGAGCGGCACAGGGCCGGCGGCGCGATGCGCTTGAGCCCCAGCTGGATGTGCTGCTGGCCGCCGCCGGTATAGAGGTCGTCGTGCTCCAGGAACATCGTGGCCGGCAGGACGAGATCGGCCATGCGGGCGGTCTCGGTCATGAACTGCTCGTGCACGCAGACGAACAGGTCCTCGCGGGCGAAGCCCTGCTTCACCAGCTCCTGCTCGGGCGCGACCGAGACCGGGTTGGTGTTCTGGATCAGCATCGCGGTCACCGGGGGGCCGTGGCGCAGGGCTTGCCGGTCGCCGGTGAGCACGCGCCCGATCTGCGACTGGTCGAGCATGCGGGTGCCGGGACGGACGACGTCGAGCCCCTCGATCAGGCGCTTGTCGAGGCCGAAGACGCCGCTGTTCGAGTGGAAGGCGCCGCCGCCGCGATGCTGCCAGGCGCCGGTCACCGCCGGGATGCAGAGCGCCGCATGCATGTTGGCGGCGCCGTTGCGGCTGCGGGCGAAGCCGTAGCCGAGGCGGAAGAACGTGTTCTTGGTGCGCCCGACGAGGTGGGCGAAGCGCTCGATCTCCTCGACCGTGAGGCCGGTGATCGCGGCGGCCCATTCGGGATCGCGGCTCTGGAGATGCGCCTCCAGCGCCTCCGGGCAGTCGGTGTAGCGGGCCATGTAGTCGCGGTCGGCCAGGCCGTCCCGGAACAGCACGTGCATCACCGCGCAGGCGAGCGCCCCGTCGGTGCCCGGCCGCAGCAGCAGGGCGAGGTCCGCCTGCTTCATGGTCGGGTTGTCGTAGATGTCGACGACCACGACCGTGGCGCCCCGGTTCTTGCGGGCGGCCTGGACGTGGGTCATCAGGTTGACCTGCGTGTGCACCGGGTTGGTGCCCCAGATCACCACGCAGTCGCTCTCGGCGATCTCGCGCGGGTCGACTCCGCCGAGGCGGCCGGTGCCGGCGATGTAGCCCGACCAGGCGAGCGTGGTGCAGATGGTCGAGTACTGGCCCGAATAGCCCTTGGCGTGGCGCAGGCGGTTGATGCCGTCGCGCATCACCAGCCCCATCGTGCCGGCATAGTAATAGGGCCAGACCGCTTCCGGCCCGTGCGCGGCCTCCGCCTCGCGGAAGGCGTGCGCCACGCGGTCGAGCGCCTCGTCCCAGCCGACCGGCGCGAACTGTCCGGAGCCCTTCGGGCCGGTGCGGATGAGCGGCTGGGTCAGCCGGTCGGGATGGTGGATGCGCTCGGCGTAGCGGGCGACCTTGGCGCAGACGACGCCCGCCGTGTAGCTGTGGCGCGGATTGCCGCGCACCCGGCCGATCGTGGCGCCGTCGATCACCTCGACCTCGAGGGCGCAGACCGACGGGCAGTCGTGCGGGCAGGTGGAGGTCGTCCGCTCGATCCGTGGCTGCGCCGTCACCGCTGGCTCTCCCTCGAACAAAAAGGCCCCCGCCTCGCGGCGGGGGCCCTCACCCTATCGGCGTTTCCGGGGCGGGGAAACCGTCAGCCGACGATGTCCTTCTCGTCGAAGAACTGCTTGATCTCGATCCCGGCGTTCTCGAGGCTGTCGGAGCCGTGGACGGTGTTCTCGCCGACCGACTTCGCGAACTTCTGGCGGATGGTGCCCTCGGCGGCCTGGGCCGGGTTGGTGGCGCCCATTACCTCGCGGTACTTGGCGACGGCGTTCTCGCCCTCGAGCACCTGGACCACGACCGGGCCCGAGGTCATGAACTCGACGAGCTCGCCGTAGAACGGGCGCTCGGCATGGACCTCGTAGAACTTCTTGGCCTGGGCGTCGGACATGCGGATGCGGCGCTGGGCGACGATGCGCAGGCCCGCCTCCTCGATCACGGCGTTGACCGCGCCGGTCAGGTTCCGGGCGGTGGCGTCGGGCTTCAGGATGGAGAAGGTGCGCTCGGTGGCCATGGGACGTCCGTCAAGAAAAGCGGTGGCGTGGGCGGCGGGATGCCGCGCGGGACCGGACCGATGAGGTCCGGCAGCACCGGGCGCGAACGCCCGCGCGCCGGGGCCATGAGGACGCCCGGCGCCGGGCTTATAGCCGCGGGCCGGGCGCCCCTCAAGCGCGGGCGCGGCGCGCGCGGTGGTTGCGGCTTTGCCGCAACACGGCCGAAAAATCGCCCCAAAGGTCCGGCTTATTGCGCGGCAACGTGACCTTTCGGTTACGCCGCCCTTGCCGGGCGGCGCCCGATGCTGCCGCCCGGGCTCCCCGAGCCTCGATAAGCGGCGCGAACAGCCAGGAGCCTCCTGCATGCGTTCGATCCTGATCCCGGCCCTCGCCGCCTCCCTGCTCTCGGCCGGCGCCGCGGCTGCAGCCTCCGCCGGCGACCCGTCCGGGACCTGGCTCACCGAGGACGGCCGGGCCAAGATCAAGATCGAGAAATGCGGTCCGGGGGCCGCCCATGCCTGCGGCAAGGTGGTGTGGCTGAAGACGCCCCTCAACGACCAGGGCCAGCCGCGCACCGACATCAAGAATCCCGACCCGAAGAAGCGCAGCCGCCCGGTGATCGGCCTCACCCTGATGGAGGGCCTGAAGCCCGAGGACGGCTCCTACAAGGGCCAGATCTACAATGCCGAGGAAGGCAAGCTCTACGACGTCTCGGTGAGCCGCGAGAGCGCGAGCGAACTCGCGATCTCGGGCTGCATGCTGAAGATCCTGTGCGGCTCGCAGACCTGGACCAAGGCGCCCGACGAGTTCGCGCAGGTCGCACCGGCGCCGACCAATGCGGCGCCCCCGAAGGCGAAGCCGGCTGCGGTCAAGCCCGCCGCGAACTGAGCCTGAAGCCCCGCGGAGGTCGTCAGGGCTCGCGCGCCTGAGGTCTCAGGGCTCGCGCCTGCCTGGGGCCTCCTCCGGGTCCGGCTTGAGCCGGAAGCCGCGCTGGACGCCTGGGCGCGCCTTCATCCGGTCGATCCAGGCACCGACGTTCGGGAACGCGGCGATGTCCTGGCCCTGGCGCTCCCAGAGCTTGGCCCAGGGCAGGATCGCGATGTCGGCGATGGTGTACTCGTTCCCTGCCACGTGAGGATGGCGGCCGAGCTGCGCGTCGAGCGTCGCGTAGAGCTTCGTCGTCGCGGCGGTGAAGCGCTCGATCGCGTAGGGGATCTTCTCCGAGGCGTAGATGCGGAAATGGTGGGTCTGGCCGAGGGTCGGCCCGAAATTCGCCGCCTGCCAGAACAGCCAGATGTCGACCGCGATGCGGGCCCGCTCCTCGGCGGGGTAGAACAGCCCGGTCTTGCGGGCGAGGTATTGCAGGATCGCGTTCGACTCGAACACCGTGATCGGGGTGCCGCCGGGCCCGTCCGGATCGACGATGACCGGGATCTTGCCGTGCGGCGACACGGCCAGGAAATCGGGCGCGGTCTGCGCGCCCTTGCCGATATTGATCGGCACCATCCGGTACGGCAGGCCGCATTCCTCGAGCATGATCGAGGCTTTCCAGCCGTTGGGCGTCGTCCAGTAATATAGGTCGATCGGCGGCGTCGTCACGGCCGACATGCGGCTGGTCCTTCTCGCACGGCGGGGACGGGGTGCGTCCGTCGCGCATCGGGCTTCCCGGAGAGGTAAACAGAGCCGGACCCGCCCTGTACAGGGTGAAGGTTGTCTCAATCGACGATCTTGCGCCGATCTTGCGCCGGCGCCGCGGCCGGCCCTGCCAGGGAGCCGGGATATCGAGGCCTGCCTCTTGCCCTTGCGTCAGGATGTGGCAGTCTCGGACCCGCGCCGGCCGACACGGCGGTGCTTCCGCCGCGGTCCCGCCCCGATGAGCAGCCCATGACGTCTCCTCTCCTCCGCACTGTTCTGGCGGTTCTCCTGGTCGCCGCACCCGCCGCGGCGCTCGGCCAGGGCGCGCCCGATCCCGGGGC
>JAEWKL010000232.1 GCA_023386115.1 Pseudomonadota bacterium | reverse complement strand
GCCCCGGGATGACCAGGGGGTGATAGGTCTGTCCAAGCCAATCCACCGGGCTCTCGGCCCGAGCGATGAGCCCAACCGCGTCGGGCGAGCCCCGCTGTGCCTACGGCAGCTCCCGCACCACCACGCGACCGCCCTCCGCCGACAGCGCCAGGCGTCCGGCCTTCAATGCCAGGGCCTTCTCGCCGAACAGGCCGCGGCGCCAGCCGTGCAGCACCGGCACGTCGGCCGCGTCGTCCTCGGCCAGGGCTTCCAGGTCGTCGACGGTGGCGATGATCTTCGGCGCCACGCGCTCATCCTCGCAGACGGCCTTCAGCAGCACCTTGAGGAGCTCGACCAGCGCGCCGTTGCCGCCGCTGCGGGCGCGGCCGCGCTCAGGCATCGGCACGCTCGCGGGATCGCGCGACAGGCCGCGCTCGACCGCGGCCAGGATGTCGGCGCCGGTGCGCGAGCGCTCGAACCCGGCGGGGATCGTGCGCAGCCGCCCCAGCGCCTCGACGCTGCGCGGAGCCGAGGTGGCGATGTCGATCACCGCCTCGTCCTTCAGGATGCGCCCGCGCGGCACGTTGCGGGTCTGCGCCTCGCGCTCGCGCCAGGCCGCCACCTCCATCAGCACCGCGATCTCGCGGGCCTTGCGCATCCGGCTGCTCAGGCGCCGCCAGGCCTGGTCCGGGTCGGCCCGGTAGGTGTCGGGGGAGGTGAGGACCGCCATCTCCTCGTCGAGCCAGGCGCCGCGATCGGTCGAGATCAGCTCGCGGGCCAGGGCCTCGTAGACCTTGATCAGGTGGGTGACGTCCGACAGCGCGTAGCTCAGCTGCGCGTCCGAGAGCGGCCGGCGCGACCAGTCGGTGAAGCGCGACGACTTGTCGATCTTCGCCTTGGCGACGTCGTTGACCAGCTGCTCGTAGGAGACCGAATCGCCGTAGCCGCAGACCATCGCGGCGACCTGCGTGTCGAAGAAGGGCTGCGGCAGGAGCCCGCCGAGCAGCCAGATGATCTCGAGGTCCTGCCGGGCCGAATGGAACACCTTCAGCACCCGCTCGTCGCCCATCAGCGCGAAGAACGGGGCGAGGTCGATGCCAGACGCCAGCGGGTCGACGAGCGCGGTCGACCCGTCCGGTGCCGCGATCTGGATCAGGCACAGCTTCGGATAATAGGTCGTCTCGCGCATGAACTCCGTGTCGACGGTCACGAAGGGTTGCGTGGCGAAGCGCGCGCAGGCGGAGGCGAGTTCTTCCGTCGAAGTAATCAGCTTCATAGGTCCGGCTATAGCGGAGCCGGCGGCCGAGGGCGAGACGCCGGCGGCGTGGGTTATGGGGATTGGGCCGCGTCGTCACCGAAAATCATGCGGCGCGCGGCCCGCTCCGGCGCGCCTCCCGACGCAGGGCCGCGGCGCGGGCCCGCCGCGTGCCTTCCGCCCGGCGGGTGAGCCAGTCGAGGATGTTGCGCTCCACCCGCTCGCCGGTGTCCCGGTCGGTCAGGCGGTGGATGCGGTCGGCGCGAAAGCCCCGGTAGCCGTCCCGGTCGCGGTCGGTGCCGCCGACGAGCACGCGGCCCGGGCCGATCTTCAATTCGTGCGCCTGCAGCCGGCGCACGCTCCAGGCGCCGTTGCCGTCCTCGTAGACGAGCTCGAACCGGCCCTCGATCGGCAGGACCCGCCAGGCGCCGTCCTGGCGTTCCAAGAACGCATCCTGGCGTTCCAAGAACGCGTCCTGGCGCTCGACGACCGCATCATGATGGTCGGCAGGCATGGCGTAGGCCTCCGGCTTCACTGCCCGGGCCGCCGCGGGCGCGTCCCGGGGCGGGTCCGGCAAGGTGTCGGGGTGCGGCTCGAAGGAGCCGAAAAAGCTGTGCTGATCCATGAGGATAATATAGTTGTTCGTTGTTTGTTCCACAAGCCGGAACGGGCCTGCGCCGAGGCCCCGCGCTTGACTTCGCTCCCCCCTTCGCGAATGGGTGCCCACACGCTTTCACGTGCAGGCGGCCCGCCCGCGCGCCCGGTTCCGGGCCCGGTCGAGGCAGCCACGATTCTGGACAGCCAAGACACGCCCATGCACCGCTATCGTTCCCACACCTGCGGGGCGCTCCGCCCGTCCGAAATCGGCGCGACCGTCCGTCTCTCCGGCTGGTGCCACCGCGTCCGCGATCATGGCGGCGTGCTGTTCATCGACCTGCGCGACCATTACGGGATCACGCAATGCGTGATCGATCCGGATTCCGCGGCCTTCAAGGCGGCCGAGGCCGTGCGCTCGGAGTGGGTGATCCGCATCGACGGGCGGGTGCGGCAGCGGCCCGCCGGCACCGAGAATGCGGAACTCCCGACCGGCGCGGTCGAGGTCTACATCACCGACCTCGAGGTGCTGGGTGCCGCCGCCGAATTGCCGATGCCGGTCTTCGGCGACCAGGAATATCCGGAGGAGACGCGGCTCAAGTACCGCTTCCTCGACCTGCGCCGCGAGAAGCTGCACGCCAACATCATGCGCCGCGGCGCGATCATCGATTCGCTCCGCCGGCGGATGCGCGAGGGCGGGTTCTTCGAGTTCCAGACCCCGATCCTCACCGCCTCCTCGCCGGAGGGCGCGCGCGACTTCCTGGTGCCGTCGCGCCTGCATCCGGGCAAGTTCTACGCCCTGCCGCAGGCCCCGCAGCAGTTCAAGCAGCTGACGATGATCGCCGGCTTCGACCGGTACTTCCAGATCGCGCCCTGCTTCCGCGATGAGGACGCCCGGGCCGACCGCTCGCCGGGCGAGTTCTACCAGCTCGACATCGAGATGAGCTTCGTCACGCAGGAGGACGTGTTCCAGGCGGTGGAGCCGGTGCTGCGCTCGGTCTTCGAGGAATTCGCGGACGGCAAGCGCGTCTCGCCGAGCTTCGTCCGCATCCCCTATGCCGAGTCGATGCTGAAATACGGCGTCGACAAGCCGGACCTGCGCAACCCCCTCGTCATCGCCGACGTGACCGAGGAGTTCCTGCGCGAGGACGTGACCTTCAACGCGTTCAAGAACGCCATCAAGGCCGGCGGCGTGGTCCGCGCCGTGCCGGCTCCGGGTGCGGCGTCCCAGCCGCGCTCGTTCTTCGACAAGCTCAACGACTGGGCCCGCTCCGAGGGCGCGCCCGGCCTCGGCTACATCGTGTTCGAGGAGGAGGGCGGACAGCTCACCGGCCGCGGGCCGATCGCCAAGTTCGTGCCGGCCGAGGCGCAAGCCGCCATCGCCGCCAAGGCCGGGATCAAGGCCGGCGACGCGGTGTTCTTCTCCGCCGGCCCCGAGGCCAAGGCGGCGGGGCTCGCCGGCAAGGCCCGCATCCGCGTCGGCGACGAGCTGAACCTGTCCGACAAGGACCAGTTCGCCTTCTGCTGGATCACCGACTTCCCGATGTACGAGTGGAACGAGGACGAGAAGCGGGTCGATTTCTCGCACAACCCGTTCTCGATGCCGAATTTCGACCACGACGCCTTCATGGCCCTCGACCCCGAGGACCACGCGACGATCCTCGGCATCAAGGCGTTCCAGTACGACATCGTCTGCAACGGCATCGAATTGTCCTCGGGCGCGATCCGCAACCACCGCCCCGAGGTGATGGAGAAGGCCTTCGGCCTCGCCGGCTATCCGAAGGAGGTGCTGGAGGCGAAGTTCGGCGGCATGCTGAACGCGCTGAAGATGGGCGCTCCGCCGCACGGCGGCATCGCGCCGGGCGTCGACCGCATCGTGATGCTGCTCTGCAACGAGCCGAACATCCGCGAGGTGGTGCTGTTTCCGATGAACCAGCGCGCCGAGGACCTGATGATGGGCGCGCCCTCCGAGGTGACGGCCAAGCAGCTGCGCGAGCTGCATATCCGCCTCAACCTGCCGCAGAAGCAGGGCTGATCGGAGCCGGTGCCCGGTCTCGTCGCGGTCGTCGTCGCGCATGACAGTGCCGGCGTCCTGCCGGCCTGCCTGGCCGCGCTCGCCCGCGAGCACGTGCCGGCGCTCGTCGTCGACAATGCCAGCCGCGACGGATCGGCGGACCTCGCCGCCCGTCTCGGCGCGCGGGTGCTGCGGCTCCCCCGCAACGAGGGCTACGGCCGGGCCAACAATGCCGGAATCTGGGCGGTGGGCCGGGCCGAGTACGCGCTGATCGTCAACCCGGATGTCGAGCTTCAGCCCGGCGCGGCGGACGCCTTGCTGGCGGCGGTCGAGGCCTATCCGGATGCGGGCCTGTTCGCGCCCCGCATCGTCGAGCCCGACGGGCGCTTCTTCTTCCAGCCGCGCTCGCTGCTCGCGCCCTACCTCACCAATCCGGGCGGGCGGCTCCACCCGCCGGAGGGCGATGCCTGTGCGCCATTCCTGTCCGGCGCCTGCCTGATGGTGCGGCGCGACCTGTTCCTGTCCCTCGGCGGCTTCGACCCCGAGATCTTCCTGTTCTACGAGGACGACGATCTCTGCCGCCGGATCGCCGATGCGGGCAAGGCGCTCGTCCACGTCCATGGCGCGGTGGCGCTCCACGGGCGCGGCGCCTCGAGCGCGCCGGAGCGCGGCCGGGTGCGCCGCTCGCGCTGGCACCAGGCCTGGTCGCGGGCCTATGTCTCGCGCAAGTACGGCCTGCCGGACCCGACGGTTGCGATGCTGGCGAAGAACGGCGTGAAGGCGCTGCTCGCCGCCCTGTCCCTCCGCCGCTCGGGCGTCGAGCGCTACGG
>JAEWKL010000217.1 GCA_023386115.1 Pseudomonadota bacterium | reverse complement strand
TGACCGCGGAACTCCGCCACCGCCCGTCCCTCCGCGTCCGTCACCGTCACGTCGTAGATCCCGGAACGCCCCTCGCTCACCCGCTCCACCGCCCGCGCCGTCAGCACCTCGCCGCGCCGTCCCGGGCGCAGGAAGGTGACGGCGCAATGCTGCGCCACCGCCCGCTGATCGTAGGCGTTGCACGCGAAGGCGAAGGCCGAATCGGCGAGCGCGAAGATGAAGCCGCCGTGGCAGGAGCCGTGGCCGTTCACCATGTCGTCGCGCACCCGCATCGACAGCACCGCCTCCCCGGGGCCGGCATGGTCGAGGCGCATCCCGAGCCCCTGGCTCGCCCGGTCCTCCGCCCACATCGCCGCCGCACAGGCGCGGGCCGTCTCCTCCGGCGTCATCGGGAGCGCCCGGTGAAGCGCGCCGGGCGCTTCTCCAGGAAGGCCGCCACGCCCTCGCGGTAATCCGGCGAGCGCCCGGCCTCACCCTGAAGGTCGCGCTCCACATCGAGCTGGGCGTCGAGGTCGTTCGTCTCCGACGCGTCGAGGGCGCGGCGGATCAAGGCGAGGCCGTAGGTCGGCGCCTGCGCCAGCTGCGCGGCCAGCCGATGCGCCTCGGTCATCAACGCCGCATCGTCGATCACCCGCCAGATCATGCCCCAGGATTCCGCCTGCTCGGCGGTGATCGGCTCGGCGAGCAACGCCATGCCCCGGGCCCGGGCCCGGCCGGCGAGGCGCGGCAGCAGCCAGGTGCCGCCGGCATCCGGGATCAGGCCGAGCTTGGCGAAGGCCTGGAGGAACTTGGCCGAGCGCGCCGCGAGCACGAGGTCGCCGTGGAAGGCGAGGCTGGCCCCCGCCCCCGCCGCCACGCCGTTGACGGCGCAGATCAGCGGCATCGGCAGGTCGCGGATCTGCTTGACCAGGGGGTTGTAGAACGCTTCGAGGGTGCGCGAGAGGTCGGGCTCGACATCCGGCGCGAAGTTGCGGGCGGCAAGGTCCTGGCCGGCGCAGAAGCCGCGGCCGGCCCCTGTGAGGATCAGCGCCCGGCACTCCGGATCGCCGGCGGCGTCGCTCAGCGCGCCGCGCAGGGCGAGGTGGAGCGGCTCGTTGAAGGCGTTGAGCCGGTCGGGCCGGTTGAGCACCAGCACGCGGTAGCCCGCATGGCGCTCCGTCAGCACGAGAGCGTCGCTCGTCTCGCCCTTTGCCTCGCTCATGGTGTGCCCTCCCTGTCCCGCCCTATCGGGTCTCCCCGCCGGCGCGATCTATTGACCAACCGGACGGTAAATTATAAAGCTGTGCGGGCCAAGTCAAACGCGTGCGCCGTTAGCCGAACGCCAGGGTGGACGGACGCCCCGCAGGCTTGCAAAGCACGACCGGACGGGCCCACAGAGGCCCGTGACGCCAGCGACCGGGTCCCAACCGGCGCGGCCCCGAAGGGAGGACAACGATATGAAGCGCATCGTCTGGGCGCTCGCCCTCGCCGGCACCGTGCTGGCCGGTCCCGTGCTGGCGCAGCCGATCAAGATCGGCGTCACCATCGCCAAGACCGGCCCGGCGGCCTCGCTCGGCATCCCGCAGGCCAACACCCTGACGCTGCTGCCGACCGAGATCGGCGGCCAGAAGGTCGAGTGGATCGTCCTCGACGACGCGACCGACACCACCAAGGGCGTTGCCAACGCGCGCAAGCTCGCGAGCGACGACAAGGTCGACGCGATCGTCGGCTCCTCGGTGACCCCGGTCTCGCTGGCGCTGATCGAGGTCGCGGCCGAGGCGAAGGTGCCGCTGATCAGCCTCGCCGCCTCCTCCAAGATCGTCGCCCCGATGGACGACAAGCGCCGCTGGGTGTTCAAGGCGCCGCAGAACGACGCCCTGATGGCCGAGGCGATCGCCGCCCACATGGCCAAGGCGGGGGTGAAGTCGGTCGGCTTCATCGGCTTCAACGACGCCTACGGCGACGGCTGGCTGTCCGAAGTCACGCCCCGGCTCGAGGCCAAGGGCATCAAGCTCGCCGCCACCGAGCGCTACGCCCGCACCGACACCAGCGTCACCGGCCAGGTGCTGAAGGTGATGGCGGCGAAGCCGGACGCGGTGCTGATCGCGGGCTCCGGCACCCCCGCCGCGCTGCCGCAGAAGACGCTCAAGGAGCGCGGCTACGCCGGCAAGTACTACCAGACCCACGGCGTCGCCAATGCCGACTTCCTGCGCGTCGGCGGCAAGGACCTCGAGGGCACGGTGCTGCCGGCGGGTCCGCTGCTGGTCGCCGAGCAGTTGCCGGAGTCGAACCCGGTGCGCAAGGTCGCCCTCGACTACACCAAGGCCTACGAGGCGAAGTTCGGGGCGGGCACGCTCGCGACCTTCGGCGGCCACGCCTACGACGCCGAGGTGCTGCTGGCGAACGCGATCCCCGTCGCGCTCAAGACCGCCAAGCCTGGCACCCCCGAGTTCCGCGCGGCGCTCCGCGACGCGATCGAGGGCCTGAAGGAGGTCGTCTACACCAACGGCGTCGTCTCCATGACCCCGACCGACCATGTCGGCCAGGACGACCGTGCCCGCGTGATGGTGACGATCGAGAACGGCAAGTGGAAGCTGTTGTCGGCGACGAACTGACGGGCGAAGAGGCCCTCGGCTTTGTTCCAGAAGCGAGGGCGAAAGCAGTCGAAGAACTGGTTCGATTGACCCTGACGGTCGTGACACGCACCAAGTCATCCCGGGGC
>JAEWKL010000216.1 GCA_023386115.1 Pseudomonadota bacterium | reverse complement strand
GGGGTGATCGCAAACCCGATCCCATCTCGAACTCGGCCGTTAACCGCCCCAGCGCCTATGGTACTGTGTCTCAAGACACGGGAGAGTCGGTCACCGCCAGACCTGCCAAGCACGCACACCTTCCCTCATCACGACAACACCCTGGCGCGGGGTGGAGCAGCCCGGTAGCTCGTCAGGCTCATAACCTGAAGGTCACAGGTTCAAATCCTGTCCCCGCAACCAAACCTACGAAGAACCCCGATGGGACATCCCGCCGGGGTTCTTTGCTTTGCAAGCTCTGTGGCTGATCAATAATTGCGCCGCGTCACGACCCAGATCGCGTGGATCAGGCCCGGGATATAGCCGAATATCGTCAGCACCACGTTGAGCAGGAATTGCAGGCCGAATCCGACGGTGAACAGCACGCCGATCGGTGGGATCACGACGAGCAGGATGATGCGGATGATGTCGCCCACGGTGTCTCCGTCCTGACGCTTGGGAATGAAAGGCTACGCTGTGAACGGCGTGGCCCGCGAACTGTTCCCCACCCGGCGGCGAAACCCCTCCCACGCAGCCGCGGGAGGGGAGGGGGCTTCAGGGACGCAGCAGCACCTTTCCCATCGCCTCGCGGCGCGCCAGGATGCCGAGGGCCGCAGCCGCCTCTTCCAGCGGGTAGACGCCGTGGACCTTCGCGGAGAGTCGTCCGTCGCTCACCAGCGCCAGCAGGCGGGCCTGGTTGGCGGCGTGGCCTTCGGGCTCGCGCCTGAGGAAGGCGCCCCAGAACACGCCCTGGATGTCGATGCCCTTCAGGAGCGCCAGGTTGAGCGGGATCTTCGGGATCTCACCGGCGGCGAAGCCGACGACCAGGAAGCGGCCCTTCCAGTTGAGCGAGCGCAGGGCCGGCTCCGAATAGGCGCCGCCGACCGGATCGTACACGACGTCGATGCCGGCTTCTCCGCCGAGCCGCTTCAGCCCGTCGCGAAGCGGTTCCTGGCTGTAGTCGAGGGTGAGGTCGGCGCCATGCGCCTTGGCGAGATCGAGCTTCTCGGCCGAGGAGGCGCAGGCGATCACTCGCGCGCCCATCGCGTGGCCGAGTTCCACCGCCGCCAGCCCGACGCCGCCCGTGGCGCCGAGGACCGCCAGGGTCTCGCCGGGCTTGAGGTTGGCGCGGTCTTGCAGCGCGTGCAACGAGGTGCCGTAGGTGACCGACAAGCCTGCCGCCTGTTCGTCGCTGACACCCTCCGGTACCCGGGTCAGGCCGGAGACCGGAGCGACGACACGCTCGCGACAGGCGCCGTAGCCGAGATGGACGATGACGCGCTCGCCGACCCTGAAGGCCTCGACCCCCGGTCCGAGCGCCTCGATCACCCCGCAGGCCTCGGCACCTGGTGAGAACGGCAGTTCCGGCTTCACCTGGTAGCGGCCAGCAATGATCAGCGTGTCGAAGAAGTTCAGCGCCGCGACGGTGACCCGCACCAGGGCCTCGCCCGGTCCGGGCACCGGATCCGGCACCTCCTCGATCACCAGATCCTCCGGGCCGCCGAGTGCCTTGCACAGGAGCGCCTTCATCGCCGAACATCCTCCCCGCCGCACCCCGGCGGCCTGACGGGGAGTCGTGGGCCAGGCCGTGCCCGCTGGCAAGCCGGGACCGCGTCACCGCCGCTCGTAAGTGCCGACGAGCACGCCCTTGGCAAGCACGTGGCCGTGCATGGCCTCCAGCAGGGCGCCGCGGCCGGGGGCGCCGTCGAGCCCGAGATGCCGGTTGAGGGCGTAGACCTGGAACAGGTAGCGGTGGGGGCCGTGGCCGGTCGGCGGGTCGGGCGGCAGGTAGCCGGCCTTGAGGAAGGTGTTCTTGCCGACCTCCTCGACCGTGCCGTCGGAGCCGGGGCTCGCCAGCGCGCCCTCGGACAGTCCCTCGCTCGCAGGATCGAGGTCCCACGCGATGGCGTGGACGATCGGCTTCGGTGTCGGGCTGTCGGCATCCTCCACCAAGAGGACCAGGGCGGCGGTGCCGACCGGGATCCCGCTCCAGGCGAGCGGCGGCGACAGCTTGACCCCGTCCTGGGTGAAGCGGGCCGGCAGCGCGGCGGCGTCGCCGAAGGCCGGGCTCGTCACCCGGATGATCGCGGGCACCACCTCGAACTCGGCGTGACAGGCGGTCTTCTCGATGCCGGCCCGGAGCCCCGACAGCGCCTCGCCCACGGCGTGAGGAATCTTTTCCAGCATGGACCCGTCTCCTCGTCTGGTCTGGCGGACAAACCGGGGAGACGGGCCGGGGTTGCTTCATCAGGGGAGGTGGTTCTCGGCCGCGATCATGTAGTTCACCGCCGTATCGCGGGCGGCGCTCCAGCGCCCGGTGAGCGGGTTGAAGACCACGCCGGTCGTGTCGGTGAGCGTGAGGCCACCGGCTTCCACGGCGTCGCGCAGCTCGTCCGGGGTGATGAACTTCTCCCAGTCATGGGTGCCCTTCGGCAGCCAGTTAAGGATGTATTCCGCTCCGACGATGGCGAGCGCGAAGGAGCGCATCGTCCGGTTGATCGTGGCGGCGAAGAACAGGCCGCCGGGCTTCACCGCCGTGCAGGCGCTCCGCACGAAGGACGGCATGTCCGTGACGTGCTCGACCACCTCCATGGCACAGACCACGTCGAAGCGCTCGCCGGCCTCCACCACCGCCTCGATCGTCTCCGCCCGGTAGCGCACCGGGACGCCGGCCTCGTCGGCATGCGCCTGCGCGATCCTGATATTGGTGACGGCAGGGTCGAGGCCGGTCACGTCGGCGCCGAGGCGAGCCAGCGGCTCCGACAGGACGCCGCCGCCGCAACCGACATCGACAAGGCTGAGGCCGGCCAACGGCGCCGGCGCCAGCGGGTCGCGGCCGAGATGGCGGCAGATCGTGTCGCGGATGTAGGTCAGGCGCACCGGGTTGAAGCGGTGCAGCACCCGCATCGGCCCAGTCTCGTCCCACCAGGTCGCGGCCAGGCGATCGAAGCGGGCGACCTCGTCGCGGTCGATCGAGGGTCCGGTCGGTTCGCTCATCGGCGCCAGGCTTTCGTGCGGGGAAGGAGATCCATTTCGACGTCGAGGTAGCGCAGCCGCCGCCCCGGGCCAACCGCCGTGAGAGATCCTGCGCCGGGGATGGCATCCCCGGGACCGGCGCCTCGGGTCGCGAAGTTGACACCGCCCCGGCCCGCTTGTACCCGCCGGACGCCCGCGGCTTCGCGCTGCGGCAGAAGACAGTTTGTTCGATCGGATCCCCATGCCCCGCCTGGTGATGAAATTCGGCGGCACCTCCGTCGCCACGGTCGACCGCATCCGCAACGTCGCCCGCCACGTCGCCCGCGAGGTGCGGGCCGGCTACGAGGTGGCGGTCGTCGTCTCGGCGATGTCCGGCAAGACCAACGAGCTGGTGGCCTGGTGCAAGGACGCTTCGCCGCTCTACGCCCAGTCCGAGTACGACGCGGTCGTCGCCTCGGGCGAGCAGGTCACCTCGGGCCTGCTCGCCATCGTGCTCAACGAGATGGGCCTCAAGGCCCGGTCCTGGCAGGGCTGGCAGATCCCGATCGAGACCTCCGACCAGCATGGCTCGGCCCGGATCCAGGCCATCGACGGCGCCCGCCTCGATGCCGGCTTCAAGCGCGGCGAGGTCGCGGTCATCGCCGGCTTCCAGGGCATCCACGCCGAGACCGGCCGCCTGACGACCCTCGGGCGCGGCGGCTCGGACACCAGCGCGGTCGCGGTCGCGGCGGCGATCGGCGCCGAGCGCTGCGACATCTACACCGACGTCGACGGCGTCTACACCACCGACCCGCGGGTGGTGCCGAAGGCCCAGCGCCTCGAGCGGGTGGCCTTCGAGGAGATGCTCGAGATGGCCTCGCTCGGGGCCAAGGTGCTGCAGGTGCGCTCGGTCGAGCTCGCCATGGTGCACCGGGTGCCGACCACCGTGCGCTCCTCCTTCGACGACCCCGACGACGCCCGCCCCGGCACCCTCATCTGCGACGAGGACGATATCGTGGAACAGCAGATCATCACGGGCATCGCCTTCTCCAAGGACGAGGCGCAGATCACGCTTCGCCAGGTGAAGGACAAGCCCGGCATCGCCGCCGCCATCTTCGGTCCGCTCGCCGATGCCAACATCAACGTCGACATGATCATCCAGGTCGTGTCGGGCAATCGGGCGGCCACCGACATGACCTTCACGGTGCCGGCGGCGGATTACGAGCGCGCCCGCGCGATCCTCGACGCGCAAGCTGGCACGGTCGAGTTCGAGCGGATCGAGGGCGCCACCGACGTGGTCAAGGTCTCGGCGATCGGCGTCGGCATGCGCAGCCATGCCGGCGTCGCCGCCAAGGCGTTCCGTGCTTTGGCCGAGAAGGGCATCAACATCCGGGCGATCACCACCTCGGAGATCAAGTTCTCGGTGCTGATCGACGCCGCCTATACCGAGCTGGCGGTGCGTACGCTCCACTCGCTCTACGGCCTCGACAAGGCCTGAGCTTCGGCCTGACCCGCCAGCCTGGAGACCTCCAGGGGCGGCCTGCCGTCGCAACGCCCCGTCCGCGACGCTTCGCGGGCGAGGCGTTCCTCTCTGGAGCGGAGGCCGGTCCCGCTCCCCCCGGAAAGGTCGCTTGCCCGCCGGGCGCCGGACTCGCTATACGGCGATGACGGGGCCGATGCGTGAGGCCCGCGCAGGATCAGCCTCACGGTTGCACCGCGCAGGGTCCGGCTCGCTAAAGGGTGGAACACGACACGATGCCCGCAGCGCCTGGAGGCCCGCGCCTGCTACTGCGCCGCCTTCGCGAGGCCATGGCGGAGCCCGTCGGCCCGCAGGCGCGCCTCGACCGCATCGTCGTCCTGATCGCGTCCAACATGGTCGCCGAGGTCTGCTCGGTCTACGTCCTGCGCGACGACGGCAATCTCGAACTCTTCGCCACCGAGGGCCTCAACCGCGAGGCGGTGCACCTCACCACCATGCGGGCCGGCGAGGGCCTGGTCGGCCTGATCGCCGCCACCGCAGAGCCGCTCTCCCTCTCCGACGCCCAGTCGCACCCCGCCTTCTCGTACCGGCCGGAGACCGGCGAGGAGGTCTACCACGCCTTCCTGGGCGTGCCGCTCCTGCGGGCCGGCAACACGCTCGGCGTCCTGGTGGTGCAGAACCGTACCTACCGGGTCTATTCCGAGGAGGAGATCGAGGCGCTCCAGACCACCGCCATGGTGCTGGCGGAGATGATCGCCTCGGGCGAGCTGCAGGCCCTGTCGCCCGGCACGGTCAGCGCCTCGCGCCGGCCGCTCAGCCAGGGCGGCGTGGCGCTGGCCGACGGCGTGGGCCTGGGCCACGTCGTGCTGCACGAGCCGCGCATCGTGGTCCGCAACCTG
>JAEWKL010000187.1 GCA_023386115.1 Pseudomonadota bacterium | reverse complement strand
TAACCCCACCGGCCCCTCGCTCTCGTGCTCGCGACGGAAGGTGGTGTCGGAGAGCCGCCGCACCGCCGCGACCCGGCCCTTGAGGGCGGCGGCCTTCGTCTTGCAGACCTCGGAGGAGGCGGCGATGGCGAGCACGAGGTCGGTCTGCGGGCGCATCTGGCAGGCGAGGCCGTAGCCTTGCGCCGCCTCCTCGTCGGTCAGCGCGTCCTCGATGTAGCTGCCCGGATCGAACCGGCCGGATTCGCACCGGACCCGGCAGGTGCCGCAGGCGCCGTCCCGGCAATCGAGCGGGATGTTGATGCCGAGGCGGTAGGAGGCGTCGGCCACCGTCTCGCCGGGGCGGCAGCCGATGAAACGGGTGACCCCGTCCTCGAAATTGAGCGCGATGGTGTTCATAGCTGTACTCACGGCGCCCTCCCTAGATGTGATAGACGTCGATGACGTGGTGGATGTAGTCGTTCTTGAGGACGACTTTTTTTTTCTTGATCAGCGGCGTTCCGCCGCTGATGTCGAGGATGTAGAATGATGTGCCGAAATGAGTGTCGACCGTCTTGTAGCGGTAGTTGAAGGTGATCCAGTTGAAGCGGAGCTTTACCGTCGTCTCGTCCTGCTCGAGGATCTCGACGTTGGAGATGTTGTGCGAGGTGCGCGGCTCCGGCAGGCTGGTGGCGCTGGAGCGCTCGGTGCGGATGCGGAACACCCGGTCCTCCAGGCCGCTGCGGCTGTCGTAGTAGATCAGCGAGACGTCGGTTTGCGGGTCGGTGACGAGCTGGTCGTCGTCGTCCCAGGACGGCATCCAGAACTCGACGTCGGGGGCATAGAGCGCCAGCCACGCGTCGAAGTCGCGGTCGTCGAGGAAGCGGGCCTCGCGGTAGAGGAATTGCTGCACCTGCTCCAGGGTGAGGGGCATCGGAGGGCTCCTTGAGGGCGTGCGGGGGCGCTCGGCGCCCCGAAGGGGGCGGCGCCGTCGGTGTTTCGGTTGATGAGTTTGGCTCCCGACCCCTCCCCCGCGGAGGGGGGAGGGTTCCGGGGGCGTGGTGCCCTACGGCAGGTGCCGCCGCATCGTGTCCATCCAGTAGCGGTGCTGGATCGCGAACAGGCCCTCGTCCTCGGTCTTGACCCCGCTCAGGAGCGGCTTCAGCCCGATCGCCTTCGCGCCCTCGTCCGCCCCCTCGATCCAGTGCTCGGCGCCGCGGCACAGGTCGTTCCACCGCGCCGCACGGCCGCGATAGCCGATCTGGCAGGCGCGGAATTCCTCCAGGTCGTCCGGGGTGGCCATGCCGCTGGCGTTGAAGAAGTCCTCGTACTGGCGGATGCGCCGGGCCCGCGCGTCGGGCGCCTCGCCCTTCGGCGCGATGCAGTAGATCGTCACCTCGGTCTTATCGACGGCGATCGGCCGGTAGGTCCGGATCTGCGACGAGAACTGGTCCATCAGGTAGACGTTCGGGTAAAGGCAGAGGTTGCGCGAGCGGTTGATCATCCAATCCGCCATCGCCTGCCCGTGCTGGTCCGCCAGCTCCCCGCGCCGGTCCCAGTTCGGCCGGTCCTCCGGGTTCGACCAGGTGGTCCAGAGCAGGAGGTGGCCGTGCTCGAACGAGTAGAATCCGCCGCCCTGCTTGGCCCAGCCGCCCGCATCCATGGCGCGGGTCTTGTCGACGACGTGCGATTCCTTGCGCCGGCTGGTGGTGGCGGCATAGTTCCAGTGCGTCGCGCTGACGTGGTAGCCGTCGGCGCCGTTCTCGGTCTGGAGCTTCCAGTTGCCGTCATAGACGTAGGTCGAGGAGCCGCGCAGGACTTCCAGCCCGTCCGGCGACTGGTCGACGATCATGTCGATGATCCGCGTCGCCTCGCCGAGATGCTCGGTCAGCGGCTTCACGTCGGGGTTGAGGCTGCCGAACAGGAAGCCGCGGTAGTTCTCGAAGCGGGCCACCTTGGTCAGGTCGTGCGAGCCGTCGCGGTTGAAGCTCTCGGGGTAGCCGGCGCCCTCCGGATCCTTGACCTTCAGGAGCTTGCCGCCGTTGCTGAAAGTCCAGCCGTGGAACGGGCAGGTGAAGGTCGCCTTGTTGCCGCGCTTGTGCCGGCACACCATCGCGCCGCGGTGGCTGCAGGCATTGACGAAGGCCTGCAATTCGCCCTTGCGGTTGCGGGTGATGACCACCGGCTGGCGGCCCATGAAGGTGGTGAAGTAGTCGTTCGGGTTCGGGATCTGGCTCTCGTGGGCCATGTAGATCCAGTTGCCCTCGAAGATGTGCTGCATCTCCAATTCGAAGACGTCGGGATCGGTAAAGATGTCCCGCCGGCAGCGAAAGGTGCCGGTCTCCGGGTTGTCCTCGACCGCGCCCTCGACCACCTGATGCAGATCGTCCAGCATGATGTTCTCCCTGCCTCGCCGGCTGTTCTAAGGACGAGAGGGAGCGTTGCTGGTCCACGCGGTGCGCGGCCAGCTCGGATCTGCTCTCGTCTTCACACAGGGTGGCAGGGTGCTCTTCCTGGACTGTGCCGTCCCGAGCCCCGCTCGCTCCCTGAGCGTTTCCTCTTTTTTCAGTTCTAAGGAACGGGCATACCGAGGTCCAAGACCGATTGGGAACAAAACCATTCCTGGGAGGAATGATT
Source organism: Pseudomonadota bacterium (assembly GCA_023386115.1). Classification (GTDB taxonomy): domain Bacteria; phylum Pseudomonadota; class Alphaproteobacteria; order Rhizobiales; family Beijerinckiaceae; genus Methylobacterium. The sequence goes on along the minus strand of JAEWKL010000187.1, from coordinate 4,906 downwards.
GGAGCTGCGCCACCTGCGCTACTTCGTGGCCGTCGCGCGTGAGCAGAGCTTCACCCGCGCGGCCGACCTGATGCACGTCGCCCAGCCGGCGCTCAGCAAGCAGGTGCAGCAATTCGAGGAGGAGTTCGGCCTGGCGCTGATCGAGCGCGGGTCGCGGCCGGTGCGGCTGACCGAGCCGGGCCGGGTGATCTACGAGCAGGCGTTGCAGATCCTGGAGCGGGTCGACGACCTGCGCGAGACCGGCCGGCGCCTGCGCGTCGCCGAGCGCAACAGCTTCCGCATCGGCTTCGTCGCCTCGACGCTCTACGGCCGGCTGCCGGAGATCCTGCGCGGCTACCGGCTGAAACGCCCGGATGTCGACATGACCCTGCTCGAGCTGCTCACCCTGGAGCAGATCGCGGCGCTGAAGGAGGGGCGGATCGATGTCGGCTTCGGCCGGGTCGAGATCGAGGATCCGGCGATCACCCGGGTGCTGCTGCGCAACGAGAAGCTGATCGTCGCGGTGCCGATGGCCTGGGACGCCGCCCGTCCGCCGGGTCCCTTGAAGCTGTCCGACCTCGCCGAGTCGGCGCTGATCCTCTACCCGAAGAGCGCCCGGCCCAACAACGCCGACCGCATCCTGGCGCTGTTTCGCGAGCACGGCGTGCGCCCAGCCGTGATCCACGAGGTCCGCGAGCTTCAGACCGCGCTCGGCCTCGTCGCGGCGGAGGCGGGGGTGTGCGTGGTGCCGGCCTCGATCGAGCGCCTGCGCCGCGACGGCGTCGCCTATCGGCCCCTCGACGAGGAGCGGGCTCTGATCCCGGTCATCCTGAGCTACCGCAAGAACGATCCGTCGCCGGAGATCGGGATGATCCTGCAATGCGTGAAGGAGGATTACGAGCGGGAGGGGCTGGAATTCGGGGTGTGAGGATGAAGTCTCGGATTTGCCTGTTCCATCCCACCCGCGACCTCATCCTGAGGTGTCAGTCGCTTGGAGATCGACTGACCTCGAAGGAGGGCTCCAGGGACCGCAAGAATTTCTGGAGGGCTCCTTCGAGGCCGCTACGCGGCATCTCAGGACGAGGTCGTGGGGAGGATTGAGAAATGACGCGCGGTGCCGGCCTAGCAAGTCAAACAGGCTCTGACAGAGAAAGCAATGCCACAGAATAGTCTATCCCATTGACGCTCATGCCACCCTCCTGGTCATTCCGGGCTCTGCTGCGCGGCCCCGGGATGACCCTGTGCGGGTGCCACGCGAGCGGGCCTTCTGTCCGGGATCCACCCCCTCACCCCATCACCAACCCGCCATCCACGTACAACACCTGCCCGGTCATGAACCGGCTCTCTTCGCCCGCGAGGAACAGCACCGGCCCGGCCACGTCCTCCGGCGTCGCGAGGCGGCGCAGCGGCGTCTGGGCGATCAGGGCCTCGCGCACCGCCTCCGGCGTGTCCCGGCTCGCCTCCGTGGGGACGACCAGCCCCGGCGCCACGCAATTGACCCGCACGCCGATCGGTCCCAGCTCGGCCGCGAGGTTGCGGCTAAAACCCACGAGGGCCGCCTTGGCGGTGGTGTAGTCGTGATAGGGGATGCTCGGACGCGCGACGAGGTCGCTCGCCAGGTTGACGATGGCGCCGCCGCTGCGCCGGGTTATCAGCGGCAGCAGGGCCTGGATCACCGTGTAGGCCGCCCGCACCGCGCCGTCGAACTGGCGCTGGTAGGAGTCCCACGGCACGTCGCGAAACCGCACGCGGCGGTCGGGGTCGAAGCGGTAGGGCGCGAAGGCGTTGTTGACGATCGCGTCGAGGCGGCCGACCTCCTCGGTGATCCGCGCGGCGAGACCCGCCACCGCCGCCGGATCGGTCACGTCGGCCGCGACCGTGAGCGCCTGGCCGCCGCACGCCCGGCACTGCTCCGCCACCGCCTCGGCGGCGGCGTGGTTCTCGCGGTAATTGACGATGACGAGGCCGCCCTCAGAGGCGAAGGCCGTGGCGATCGCCGCGCCGATGCCGCGGCTTGCGCCCGTGACCAGGATCGCGCGGTCGCGGAATCTCATGGATTTCCCTCCTTGACCGGGATCAGATCGCTCTTCACCACCTGGCCCATGTCGAGGGGGCGGCTGACGAGGCCGAGGCTGCGGAACAGGTCGGCGCCCTGCTGGAGGATGGCGGGATCGAAAGTCCCTAAGCCCTCGCGCTCGGTGGTCGGCGACACGCTGGACGCATTGCGCAGGCGGATGACCTCGCGGTTGATCGCCTCGTCGCGGCCGTTGATCGCCCGCGTGACGGCGAGCCGCGCCGCCTCGTCGGGCTTGGCGATCATCCAGGCGGCGGAATCGCGGTAGGCGGCGAGGAAGCGCCTCAGGAGCGGTTTCTTCGCTTCGTAATCCTTGCGCGTCACCACGAAGATGTCGCTCGGCAGGTTGAGGTGATCGCGCACCGCGATGACGTCGACCTCGCCGAGGCCCTTGGCGCGGCCGACGAGGAGCCCCGTATCGGTGGCCGCCGTCGCGTCGACCTGGCCCTGGATCAGGGGGGCGAAGTTGAGGAGGCCTGTGACCTCGACCGTCACGTCGCTCTCCTTCAGGCCGGCGCCGGCGAGCAGCAGGAGCAGGTGCTGGCGCGTGCCGCTCGCCAGGCTGTAGACGCCGACGCGCTTGCCCTTGAGATCCGCCACCGAGCGGATGCCGCGGGCCCTCTGTGAGACGACGTTGAACACGTTCTGGGGGTAGATGTTGTAGACCGCCACTAGGTCCGCCCCCTTGTCGAGGGCGAGGTAGAACGAGGCCGGGTCGGTGAAGGCGATGTCGGCCTGGCCTGCGAGCAGCGCCTGGATCGCCGCGCCGCCGCCATTGCCCGGCACGTAGTCGAGGGCGATGCCGCGGGCCCTGAACAGCCCGTGATCGGGCTCGGCGAGCAGGTTGGTGATCTCGCTGATCGGCTGGCTCCAGCCGCCGACGGTGACCTTGTCGAGAGGCTGCGCCAGGGCCGGGGCGCCGAGCCAGGCGAGGGCGAGGAGGACGAGGAGGCGGAGGGTGCGCATCGTTGTTCAACCTCTGGCGTAGCGGCGCAGGATCACGGCCTCGAGCCCCCGCGCGGCCTCGTAGAAGGCCATCCCGAGGGCGGTGATGACCACGAAGAGGGCGATGATCAGGCTCGAATCCATCACGCTCTGCGCGGCGATGATCGAGGCGCCGAGGCCCTGGCGCCCGCCGACGAACTCGCCCACCACCGCGCCCACGAGGGCGAGCACGATGGCGACGCGGAAGCCCGCCAGGATCACCGGCAGCGCGGTGGGCAGCTTCAGGCGCAGCAGGGTCTGCGCGCGGCTCGCCCCGAGCATCCGGAACAGCTCGCGCTGGCCGGGCTCGACCTGATCGAGGCCCGTGAGGGTGTTCTCGAAGAGCGGGAAGAAGCAGATCAGCGCGGTGATCACCACGGTCGGTGTCAGGCCGAAGCCGAACCACAGGATCAGGAGCGGGCCGAGCGCCAGCTTCGGCACCAGCTGGCTCGCCAGCACGTAGGGGCGCAGCACCCGGTGCAGGGCCGGCCATTCCGCGAACAGGATTCCGGCGCCGAGGCCGAGGACGGTGCCCGCGAGGAGGCCGAGCGCCAACTCCGTCACGGTGACGCGCAGGTGCGGCCAGAGCCGGCCCGACGCCACCTCGCCCCACAATGTTTCGGCGACGGCCGAGGGCGCCGGCAGGACGAGGGGCGAGACGCCGCCTGAGCGGCACCACGCCTCCCAGGCGACGAGCAGGGCCGCCAGCAGCAGGGCGGAGGCGAGCCGCGTCCTCACGCCGCCCGCCCGATCGCAGGAGGCGGGCCGTCCATGATCGCGCGGAGCGAGCGGCAGACCGCCCCGAAGGCGGGCTCGTAGCGGATTCCCGGCGGCCGGGGCCGCGGCAGCGGCACCGCGCCCTCGTGCACCAGGCGCCCGGCCGCCATCACGCCGACCCGGTCGCCGAGATAGGCCGCCTCGGCGATGTCGTGGGTGACGAAGAGCGCCGCGGTGCCGCGGGAGGCGCAGAGGCGCAGCAGATCGTCCTGCAACTCCTCGCGGGTCAGCGCGTCGAGGGCCGCAAAGGGCTCGTCGAGGAGGAGCAGGTCCGGTTGCGTCACCAGCGCCCGGGCCATCGCGACCCGGCTCTGCTGCCCGCCCGACAGGGCGGCGGGGCGGCGCTCCGTCAGGTCGCCGAGACCCATCGTGCCAAGGAGGTCGCGGGCGGCCGCCCGGTCGGACGCGCGAGGTCGGCGCGCGAGCGAGACCGGCAGCAGCACGTTGTCGAGGGCGGAGAGCCAGGCGAGCAGGGTCGGAGCCTGGAACACGAAGCCGACGCTTGGCGCCGGGCCGGTCACCGCCCGCCCGTCGATCCGCACCGTGCCGGCATCCGGTGCCAGCAGCCCGGCGGCGACTTTCAGCAGGGTGGTCTTGCCGCAGCCGCTCCGCCCGAGCAGGCAGTGGATCGCCCCGCGGGGGATCGCCCAGTCGACGCCGGCGACGGTCTCGGTGGGATCGCCGGGGAAGCGGTAGCGCACGCCGTCGAGGGCGAGGGACGGGTCAGTCGGCATAGGGCGCGAAGCCTTCCGCCGCGGCCTCGGCGCCGGCCTCGATCTCCGTCATGGTGACGAGGTCGAGCAGGCTGAAGCGGCCGTCATGGTGCCAGCCGGCCTCCGGCGCGGTCATGCGGCCGAGGGCGGTGATCCGGGTGACGCCGATTGCGGCCAAGTCCTCCGCGAGGCGGAACAGCGTGGCGGGGGACGCCGCGATTCCGGCGCTCTGGAGGATGGCGCGGTGCGGCGCCACCAGGGCCGGTACGTCCGCGAGAGCGTCGACCGCCGCCACGGCCACGCTGCGGTTGAGGCCGGACGGGCTCAAGCCCGCGACGGACTCGAGCAGGACGACGCTCCACGGATCGGCCGGATCGCC
>JAEWKL010000387.1 GCA_023386115.1 Pseudomonadota bacterium | reverse complement strand
CCCCGCGGGGGGGGGGGGGGGGGCCCCCCCCCCCGCGCCGGCTCATGGTCACGGTTCGACACGCGACCTTCATCTGCGCGACCCGGACCTGCGCGAGTTGCTGGTCGCCGGTCCGAACGTCCTGCTGCGAGAGATCGGCGATTTCATGTTCCGCATCTTCATACCGGAGCAGATCGCGCAGTTTCTGCGCACACAGGAATGCTCGCTGACGTTGACGACGAACGATCTCGAGCTTCCCTGGGAGCTGATGCTGACGGACAGCAGCCTGCGGGAGCAGAAATTTCTTTGCATGGAGCGGCCGGTGGCGCGGCTGCCGATGGGCTACGTTGCCCCCAGAATGGACTTTCTCGATCCGCCCCCGCGACCGAAAAAGCGGTTCCTCTTCATCTACTCGGACCCGGATGCCAATCTCGACGGCGCGAGCCGCGAGGTCGAGTCGATCAAATCGGCGCTGCAGGACCGCTGGAAGAACGACGTGGAGGTCGAGGTGCTGCTGCGTGCTGACGCGACCGGCGAACGGATGAACGAGGCGCTGCGTGGCAATCAATTCGATGTCATCCATTATGCCGGGCATGCGGCGTTCGACGCCGACCAGCCCGACCTGAGCGCGCTGTTGCTGTCCGAGCGTGAGCCGCTCTACGCCCAGAAGGTCCGGCGCCTGCTCAAGGGGCGTCCTCTGGTCGTGCTCAATGCCTGCCAATCGGCCGCCACTGCGAATCCACAACAGCAGGCAGCCGAAATCCGCTATGAATTGCAGCAAGCTGAAGGATTGGCCGCCGCCTTCATCTATGGCGGCGCGCTCGGCTGTCTCGGCGCAATCTGGCCGGTGTTCGACGGACCTGCGGCCGAATTTGCCGTTGCATTTTACAACAAGATCCTTGAGGGCGAGATGATCGGTGAGGCGGTCCGTTGTGCTCGGCTTGAGATACAGAAGACGCATGTCGACGGTATTACTTGGGCGTCATTCACCCTGTACGGCGATCCGACCTTCCGGGTGTTCAGCTAATCCAATCCTGCTGGGACTGAGTTGGTGGCCGCCTGTTTGGCCTTCGATGCAGCTGGATCTGCTGCGACCCGCGGCGCTGGCGATCGGGCAGGCAGGCGAGCTGTTCGTCGGCCATGGCGATCCGCCCGTTGAGGATGCCTCCCGATCGGGTGAGGTGGCCCGGCCGTCGCGCGGATCGAACCGGCGCGTGACGGCCATGTTGCCTGCCCAGGATCAGCGCTATCGCTTTTCCCGTCTTTTCGCTTGCTCGGCACATTCTTTCCGGGCTGCCGCCACGCGCGCTTCCTCCTCCTCACATTCCCTCCGACGCAGAGCATCCCCCTGCTCCAAGTCACACCAGTTTGGAGGTTTGGAGAGGGAATCGACGACCGTCGTGCAGACGACCGGAGGTAGCTGCCCCAGCTGGGCCAGGCACGGTCCGCACAGGAGCACGGAAAGACAAGCGAACGAGATCGACAGCCGCATCATGCCGGCATTCTACCACGCCCAACGCCCGTGACCAGAGATTTGCGTGCCGGAGGGCTCCTTCCGCTGCGGCCGAGAGGGCTTTTCTCTGGAGCGCTTCATACCCTCCCGCCTTGCCATCGGCACGTCGATGACAAGGCGTTCGCGCATCAGCGCCGATGCCCGTTCGTAGGCGCGGCGGCATGAGCCGCCGCATCCGCCTTCTGCCTCAGGGACGGCCAGCGCTCACACCACCACGAAGCCGTGGGCGAAGGGGTCGCGGTCGTCGATGAAGAGGGTGTTGATCCCGGTCTGGCGGGCCCAGCCCGCGACGGACGGGACGATGGCCGCCCGGCCGGCGACCGTCGCCGCCGCCTCCACCCGCCCGTCGAACAGGGAGCCGATGATCGATTCGTGCACGAAGGCGTCGCCGATCGCGAGCCGGCCCTTGGCGGCGAGTTGCGCCATCCGGGCCGAGGTGCCGGTGCCGCAGGGGCTGCGGTCGATCGCCTTCTCGCCGTAGAAGACGGCGTTGCGCGCGTGCGCCCGCGGATCCCGGGGCGCACCGGTCCACTGGATGTGGCTCAGGCCCTGGATCTCGGGGTGCTCCGGGTGGGCGAATGTGTACTTGGCGTTGAGGGCGCTCCGCAGCCTCTGCGACCAGGCGACGAGTTCTCCGGCGCTGTGGTCGGCCATGTCGCGGAAGGTCTTCTGAGGCTCGACGATGGCGTAGAAGTTACCCCCATAGGCCACGTCGACGACGACCTCGCCGAGGCCCTCGACCTCGGCCGTCAGCCCCTCCGCGTGCAGGAAGCCCGGGACGTTGGTCAGGCGGACCTCCTCGACGAAGCGTCCCTCCTGCCGGTAGCTGACGTCGACCCGGCCGGCCGGGGTGTCGAGGGCGAGGCGGCCCGGCTCGCGGGGCGTCACCAGACCGTTCTCGATCGCCATCGTGACCGTTCCGATCGTCCCGTGCCCGCACATCGGCAGGCAGCCGGAGGTCTCGATGAACAGGATGGCGACGTCGCAATCGGGCCGCGTCGGCGGGTACAGGATCGAACCCGACATCATGTCGTGGCCGCGCGGCTCGAACATCAGGCCGGTGCGGATCCAGTCGTAGTCGCGCAGGAAGTGGGCGCGCCGTTCGAGCATGGTCGCGCCCTCCAGCCGCGGTCCGCCGCCGGCGACGAGCCGGACCGGATTGCCGCAGGTATGGCCGTCGAAGCACGAGAAGGTGTGGTTCGCCATGGCTCGGAACCCGATCAGAAACGCTGGGGAGAGAAGGGGGTGAGATCGATGGCGGGCGCCCGGTCCGTCAGGAGGTCCGCCACCAGCCGGGCGGTGCCGGCCGATTGGGTGAGGCCGAGATGGCCGTGCCCGAAGGCGTAGACGACGCGCGGCGCGCCGCGGGCGCGGCCGATCGCCGGCAGGCTGTCGGGCAGGGAGGGGCGCAGGCCCATCCAGGGGCGCCCGCCCTCGCTCCTGAGCCCTGGCAGGAAGCGGCGGGCCTTGGCCAGCATTGCCGCCGAGCGGCGGAAATCCGCCGGGCGCTCCAGGCCGCCGAACTCCACCGCCCCGCCGACGCGGATGCCGTCCGTGAGCCGCGTGACGACGAAGCCGTGGCCGCCGAAGGTGATCTGGGTGCGCAGGTCGAAGGCCTCGGCCGGCAGGGTCGTGTTGTAGCCGCGCTCGGTCTCGAGCGGGATGCGCTCGCCGAGCGAGCGGGCGATGCGGTGCGAGAAGGCGCCCGACGCCAGCACCACCCGGGCGGCCCGCCGGGGGCCGGCC
>JAEWKL010000385.1 GCA_023386115.1 Pseudomonadota bacterium | reverse complement strand
GTCGTGGAGAGGGCGACGGATTAGTGACTGATCGCCGCGAAACCGACCGCATCGATGCCGAGATCGGCCGCTCGGCCCCGAGCCACGATCCGTTCGCCGCCGCCGTGCGCGCGACGCGGATGCCGATGCTGATCACCGATCCGCATCGCCCCGACAATCCGATCATCTTCGCCAATGCTGCCTTCACCAAGCTGACCGGCTATAGCCGCGACGACATTCTGGGGCAGAATTGTCGCTTCCTCCAGGGGCCGGAGACCGACCGCGCCGATGTCGCGAAGATCCGCGACGCGGTCGAGCGCCGCGTGGCGATCGAGGTCGACCTCCTCAACCACAAGAAGAACGGCGAGCGGTTCTGGAACCGGCTGCTGATCTCTCCGGTCTTCGACGAGGACGGCCGGCTCACCTACTTCTTCGCCTCGCAATTCGACGTCACGCTGGAGCGTGAGCGGCTGCGCGACCTCGGCGAGGCCTTGCGCCGGCGCGAGCAGATGCTGGACGCCCTGGTGCGCTCGTCGTCGGAGGTCCGCTACCGGATCAGCGCCGACTGGAGCCGGCTGTACCAGCTGTCCGGCGGCAATTTTTTGGCCGACACCACCGCGGCCAGCGCCGACTGGATCGAGAGCTACATCCCGCCGGAGGACCGCCCGTCCTTAAGGGCCGAGATCGAGCGGGCCATCCGCACCAAGACCTCCTACAGCCTCGAGCACCGGGTCTACCTCGCCGACGGCTCGGTCGGCTGGGCCTCGTCCCGGGCGGTGCCGGTGCTCGACGAGCACGGCCGGATCACCGAGTGGTACGGCGCCGCCACCGACATCAGCGAGCGCAAGGAGGCCGAGGCCGCCTCGCGCGACCTCACCCTCTCGCTCGGCCAGCAGGTGGCCGACCGCACGGCGGAGCTGCGCCTCTACGGCGACATCATCCAGTCGAGCGCCGCCCCGATCTGCGCCTTCGACACCGCGTACCGGCTGATCGCCTTCAACCAGGCCCATAGCGACGAGTTCTACCGGATCTTCGGCCACCGGGTGCGGATCGGCGAGGTCTTTCCCGACCTGTTCCCGCCGGACCAAGCCCCGGTGATGCGCGGCTTCATGACCCGGGCGCTCGCGGGCGAGTGCTACACCGTGACCGAGGAATTCGGCGATCCCGACCTCGCCAAGCCCGCCTGGGAGGTCTCCTACTCCCCCTTGCGCGACGGCGAGGGCCGGGTGATCGGCGCGTTCCACTTCGCCAAGGACATCTCCGACCGGCTGCGGGCCGAGACCGAGCTCGCCTCGACCCAGGAGGCCCTGCGCCAGTCGCAGAAGATGGAGGCGGTAGGCCAGCTCACCGGGGGCTTGGCCCACGACTTCAACAACCTGCTCGCCGGCATCTCGGGCTCGCTGGAACTGATGCAGACCCGCCTCGCGCAGGGCCGGTTCAAGGACGTCGAGCGCTACATGGCGGCGGCGCAAGGCGCGGCCAAGCGCGCCGCCGCGCTCACCCACCGGCTGCTCGCCTTCTCGCGCCGCCAGACGCTCGATCCGCGGCCCACCGATGTCGGCCGGCTGGCGCACGGGATGCACGAGCTGATCCAGCGCACGGTGGGGCCCGGGATCACCCTCGAGGTCATCGACTCCGCCGACGCCTGGCCGGCGCTGGTCGACCCGTCCCAGCTCGAGAACGCGCTCCTCAACCTCTGCCTCAACGCCCGCGACGCGATGCCGGAGGGCGGGCGGATCACGGTCGCGATCGCCAACCGGACCATGGATGCCCGGACCGCCCGCCGGCACGACATGCCCGCAGGGGAATATGTGCGGCTGCGCGTGACCGATACCGGCACCGGCATGGGCCCTGACGTGATCGCCCGGGTGTTCGAGCCGTTCTTCACCACCAAGCCGATCGGCGAGGGCACAGGCCTCGGCCTGTCGATGATCTACGGTTTCGCACAGCAATCCGGCGGACAGGTGCGCATCGCCTCGAAGCTCGGCGAGGGCACGACCGTCAGCCTCTACCTTCCGCGCTACGCCGGCGCGGTGCCGGGCGAGGACCAGACCGGGACGACGGCGCCGCTGCCGCATTCGGCGCAAGGCGAGACCGTGCTGGTGGTCGACGACGAGCCGACCGTCCGCATGCTCGTCACCGACATCCTGGAAGACCTCGGCTACACCGCGATCGAGGCCGGCGACAGCGCGGCGGGCCTGAAGGTGCTGCGCTCCGACGTGCGGATCGACCTGCTCGTCACCGATATCGGCCTGCCCGGCGGCATGAACGGCCGCCAGATGGCCGAAGCGGCCCGCGAGACCCGGCCGGACCTCAAGGTGCTGCTGATCACCGGCTACGCCGAGACCGCCATCCTCGGCAACGACACCCTCGGCCCCGGCATGGCGGTGCTGACCAAGCCCTTCTCGATCGAGACGATGGCCGCGCGCATCCGGTCGATCATCGAGGCCGGGCGGGAGCGGGTGCGGCTGTCGTGAGCAACGCTCCGCACGAGGGTCCGACCCCGGTCAGCTCGACCGTGGCAAGGGCTGCCGAGGGCGGAAGGGGTGCATGAGACGCCATCGCGCCGGGTTCGGACCGTCCACGTGCGAAGGCCGCCGCGTCATCCTCTGCGGCCCGAACTTCCTGTGAACGTGGCATTTTTGCAGCAGGCAGATCAGCCGGCATCGTCTCTAAGCAGGGATACTCGACCACTGCATCACTGAGGCCGTCGCGCGATCATGACCGGAAGCACCAGGCCGCCCCGACGCCTGTCGGCCGCGGCGGGCATCCTGCTCGCCCTTTCCGTTCTGGCGCCCGCTCAGGCCGAGCCGAGCGGCAAGGCCACGGCCGATCAGGACGGTGCGCGCGATGACAAGGCGCGGGCATCCGGCAAGGATAACGACAAGAAGGATGTCGATACCGAGCACCTGTTCGGCTTCACGGAAGGCGCCGATGCCGGCGAGAAGGGAGAGCAGGAAGCGGTGGTCGACACCGTCACCCGCATCGGCAAGCGCCGAGACGGTCCCGGCCCATCGACCTACCGTGTGCTCGACACGCGGTTCGCGTACCAGTTCAATCCCATCGACAAGCTGAGCATCGAGCTCAGCGCCTTCGGCACGCTGCGCCGGCAACGCACCATATTGGATCTGGACGACAAGTCCTACGGCACCTTCGACGGTGTCTCCATGGAGGTGAAGTACCAGTTCCTGAAGGGATCGAAGGAGCAGCCGCTGGGGCTCGCCCTGGAGGTGCGCCCGCGCTTCACGCGCGTTCTGCCGGTCGAAGGGAACGGCGCCAACATCTTCGACATCGAGAGCCTGCTCCAGCTCGACGTTCAGGTGGTGCCGGACAGGCTCTGGTACGGCAGCAACGTCAGCTTCGAGCCCGCCGCCGGTCGCCAGCGGGGTGGCGGTCCCGGCTATCGCTCCTCCACGTTCCTGTGGTCGAACGCGCTCGTGGGACGCGTCGGGGAGAACACCTATCTGGGCCCGGAAGTGCGCTACCTGCGCGGCTACGACGGGACCTTCCTGAACCGGCTGGAGAGCGAGGCGCTCACCATAGGACCGGCCCTGCATCACAGGTTCACCGAGACGATCTGGCTGACGGTGGCGTATGCGGGGCAGGTATGGGGCCGGGATACCGATCCGGGCCTGGCCGGCCGCGCCCTCGGGCTGAACCAGTTCGAGCGGCATCACGTCCGGGTCAAGTTCGGCATGGAATTCTGATCGGACCATGGAGGAGGGGGGGGCGGGGGCGGGCCCCCCCCCCACCTCTCCCATCAGACGGGCGTCACCGGGGCGCCAGACTGTAGGTGGTATGGCCCTGACTCTTCTTCTTGCCGCGCTGCTCACGAGTCCCGTCGCCGCTCAGG
>JAEWKL010000066.1 GCA_023386115.1 Pseudomonadota bacterium | reverse complement strand
GCCTCGACATCATCAGCGTCGGGGCCGGGGGCGGCTCGGTCGCGCGGCTCGACGCGGCCGGCATCCTCCAGGTCGGCCCCCAGAGCGCCGGCGCCCGGCCGGGGCCGGTCTGCTACGGCCAGGGCGGGCAGAGCCCGACCGTGACCGACGCGAACCTGATCCTCGGCTACCTCGACGCCGAGCATTTCCTCGGCGGCCGCCGCCGGCTCGACGCGGAGGCCTGCGCCGCGGCGATGGACGCGCTCGCCGCGCGTCTCGGCACGACCCGCGAGGAGGCCGCTGCGGGCATCTATCGCCTCATCAACCTCAAGATGGCCGACGGCATTCGCCTGATGACCCTGCGCCGCGGCGTCGATCCGCGCCGCTTCGCGCTCCTGTCCTTCGGCGGGGCGGCCGGGCTGCACGCCGTCGAGGTCGCGCGCGAGATGGAGATGGAGCGCGTCCTCGTGCCGGCCATGGCGTCGGTCCTCTCGGCCTGGGGCATGCTCAACGGCGACCTTCGCTACGAGGTCGCGCGCAGCCATCTCGGTGACCTCGCCTCCCTCGACCCCGCGGCCCTCGCGGCGATCTTCGCCCCGCTCGAGGAGGAGGCGACGGCGCGTCTCGCCGCCTGGTTCGACGGCGCGATCCACGTCGAGCGCGTCGCGGAGATGCGCTACGGCGAGCAGATCTTCGAGATCGAGGTGTCCCTCGACGGCCTCGACCTCGCCGCACCCGACGCCGTGAGGGAGCTGGAGGCGCGGTTCCACCGCCGCCACGAGGAGCTCTACACCTACGCCTCGCCCGGCCAGGAGGTCGTGCTCGTCAATGCGCGCGTCGTGGCGGTGGGCGTGGTGGAGCCGCCGCAACTGGCACCCGCCCAGGCCGGGCCGGATTCGGCCACACCAAGTCCGGCAGCCCCCCTGCGCCACCGCCGGGCCTTCCTCGGCGGGTGGCGCGAGGTCCCGGTCTACGCCTTCGCGGCGCTGCCCTCCGGCACGGTCCTGCCGGGGCCGGCGATCATCGAGGCCGAGACGACGACCGTGGTGATCGGCGCCGGCGACACGCTGACCGTCGACGCCTTCGGATGGCTGGACATCCGGGTCCGGTGCAACACCTGACCGAATCCGGATCACGTGCTGCCGCCTCATGATGCAGACGAGATACGGCCTGACCATCATAGGGCAGGCCGCATAATCAGATATCGAGACCGTATTGGCTTTTGCCGCGGCCATCGCGTCTGCAGGAGCGGGCACGACGGTCCAGGGCTCCGACCAGCGAGCGAGGATGATGAGCAAGCCGACCCTTCCCGCCCTCTCCTTGAGCGCCGCGCTCCTGACCTCGGCCTCTCTTCTGGCCTCGGCCGTGCGCCTGACCGCGACGGCGGCCCGGGCCGACGTCGTGATCGGCGTCGCCCTGCCGCGCACCGGCCCGGTCGCCTCGATCGGCGACCAGGTGCTCAACGGCGTCACCGCCGCGGTCAAGGACGTGAACGAGCGCGGCGGCATCAACGGCCAGAAGGTCGTCCTCGACATCCAGGACGATGCCTGCGACCCCAAGCAGGCGGTCTCCGTCGCCAACCGCTTCCTGCAGAACAAGGTCCGCCTCGTGGTCGGGCATGTCTGCTCGGGCGCCACGATGGCCGCGTCGGAGGTCTATGCCGAGAACGGTGACCTGATGATCACGCCCTCGGCCAATGTCGGGCGCCTGACGGAGCGGGGCCTTCCGGGCATCTTCCGGGTCTGCGGCCGCGACGATCAGCAGGGTGATCTCGCGGCCCGCGTGATCGCCGAGCGCTTCGCCGGCAAGAAGGTCGCCATCCTGCACGACGGCCAGCCCTTCGGGCGTGGGCTCGCCGACGCGACCAAGGCCGGCCTGAACAGGCTCGGCGTGCAGGAGACTTTGTTCAACGCGATCACCCCGGGCGAGCGCGACTACAGCGCCGTCATCACGCGCCTGAAATCCGCCGGCATCGCCGTGGCCTATTTCGGCGGCTACCACCAGGAGATGGGTGCCCTCGTGCGGCAATCCGCGGATCAGGGCTACACGGGCCAGTGGATCGGCACGTCCGGGATCGCCAGCACGGAGTTCGCCTCGATCGCCGGTCCGGCCGCCGATGGCGTGCTGATGACGTTCAACCCGGATGCGCGCCGTCGCCCCGAGGCGAAGGACATCGTCGAGAGCTTCAAGGCCCGCGGCATCGATCCCGAAGGCTTCACCCTCTACGGCTACACGGCCGTGCACGTCGTGGCCGACGCCGCCCGCGCGGCGAAGTCGGCCGATCCCAAGGCGGTCGGGTCCGCCTTGAAGTCCGGCCGGTTCGACACGGTGTTCGGGCAGGTCGGCTTCGACGCCAAGGGCGACATCACCGCGCCGGGATACATCCTGTACCGCTGGGCCGGCGGTCGCTTCACCCCGGTCGAATGACCGTACCGGGTCCTGCGATGCGGCGTACACCCGGCCCGTCATGCGCGGGACGTCGTGCGCGGGACTTGGTGCGCGGGACTTGGTGCACCTCACGAAACTCCCGGTCACGGTCGTCGCTCGCCGAGGCGGCGTCAGCGCAGCGGGAGTTTTGTGATACCGCCGCGCCTTCGAACGGATC